>JBFWLD010000076.1:0-8721 GCA_050252315.1 Bdellovibrionales bacterium | reverse complement strand
TTCAATGGCCAGTTCAAGGAACGTCTCGTCGTTTTTGTTCATCCTCTTCATTCCCCTGTTTCTCGTGTCCTTTTTAGGTCCCCTGTTTTTATGGATCAATTAAAAAGAAAAGGAACCCATTCGTTTTGCCAAAGCTTAGCAGCACAGCCAAACCAAGCAAATCCATCAAGGGACCCCGCCGCACCGATGAGATGGCAGCTTATTACGTAAGACAGGCTAATCAGAAGGTTTTGGCGAAAGCGGCGCTGGGGAAGTTTGAACGACAGGATAACATTCAAACGAGGTAAAAAATGACATTTAATACAATGTTTTTATTCATCTACAGCTCTAACTTTTTTAAGTACAGCATCAAATCCAGATAAAATCCCGTCTGGGGAAATGACGTTCTCAATTATTTCAATTAACGGCTCATTTTCTGCGATATACTTTTTGTCTATATCCTTTATCTGAGTATTTGTAACAAGAACAAAGCATAGCATGTCATCCACTTCTTTGAATGATTTTGCGAGAGCTATCACTTGATCGATTTTTTCATGTGGTAAATATCTAGAGCTAGAATAAGCTGCCTCAATTCCTATGACTTTTGATCCATAAATTTCACCAACAAAGTCAACGATAAATTTCTTGCCATCCTTTGACCAAGATAAATTTCTTTGAATGTTTATACCCAAATCTTGCAAAGCATAGCCTACCTCTTCTTCATAGTATCTCCCTTTGTTTGCAATCCCGGATATTTGATTAAGTGCAATGTCGGAGACGGTTCTAATATCTTCTTTTGAAAGAGTTATCCCCATTTGTTCTGCTTCTTGTTGGATGTTCTGTATAACCCGATCATTAAATTCTACGCCGAATATCTTTTTGATGTTAAGTTCAATGATTATTCTTTTTATGTGTTCAAAATAAAATAAAACAAAAATAATAAGAAAACCAACTAACATTCCAAGATGGTAGCCTTCGTGGATGGATACGCCGATGAGCATTCCAATGGAAATAAAGGCATAGAAACCTCGCAAGTTAGGCGTGTAAAACCGTTTTAATTTTTCAAAGACTAACGCAAAGGAAGTTCCGTCTGTTTTGCCCACTTGGTTGCCCCCGATTTAGAAGGAATTGCCCAACTTTGCGTTAGGCGTTAAGGAAATGAGCTTTAACTTTTTGATTTAAATGGTCGGGGCGACAGGATTTGAACCTGCGACCCCCAGTCCCCCAGACTGATGCGCTACCAGGCTGCGCTACGCCCCGACCTTTGAAAAGCCGGATGTTGAGGGGCGCCTGATCGCCCGCTTCCGGCAAGAGCGGCACTATAATAAGCCTTTGGCTATAAAGCAACCCACGAGTTTGCCTTTCCTGCCGCGCGGAGGGGGTAGAGGGGCTGGGCTTAACCATAACGGGGGCAGACGAGATGGGTTATCTATCGTTTGCTCGATTTTGGCAGGGTTTCCGCCTTCTTTTCATCAAACCACCACAGGCCGACGGGATCGAAGCCGTAAGTGGGCGAGATAGCGGGCATGCCGAATTTGTTCCAAAAAGCGATGCGATAAACGCCGCTATTCCAGTGGGGCACGACATAGTACCCCCACAGCAGCACGCGATCCAAAGCATGGCACAGCGTGACAAGCTCGTGGCGGGTTTGGGCGTGGATCAGCTTTTCGACCAGCTCATCGACGACCGGATCATGAATGCCGATCAGGTTCCGGCTGCCTTTCTGATCGGCCTTGGCCGAGGACCAAAAATCGCGTTGCTCGTTGCCGGGGGAAAGCGATTGACCGAACACATGGATGGCCATATCAAAATCGAAAGCGTCCATCATGTTCTGATATTGGGCGGAGTCCACGACACGATAGGTGGCCTGAATGCCGAGCCGTTCCAAATTGCGGATAAAAGGTTGCACCCACCGCTCGAACATCGGGGAGCTATCGACGATTTCGAAGGTAAACGGCGCGCCGTTTTTATCCACGAGCTTTCCGTCTTTCAGCGTCCATCCGGCTTTGTCAAGCAGGTCCGCCGCGATACGCAGATTGCGGCGGATATTGCCTGTGCCATCGTTTTTCGGCGGTTCATAGGTTTGGGTGAAAACCTCGTCGGGGATCTTGCCGCGATAGGCCTCAAGGATTTTTAACTCATCACCGGAAGGCAGGCCCGATGACGCAAGCTCGGAGTTCGCAAAATAACTCTTGGTGCGTTTGTAGGCTCCGTAAGCCAGCGTCCGGTTACCCCATTCGAAATCAAACGCCAAGCCGACGGCCTCGCGCACGCGGCGATCGTTGAAAAGAGGGCGACGCGTGTTGAAGATAAAACCTTGCATGCCGGAAGGCAGTTCCAGTTTGATTTCTTTTTGAACGATGTCGCCTTTTTTGACGGCAGGCGTGGTATAGGCCGTCGCCCAATTCTTGGCGATATTTTCGATCCGCAAATCATATTTCCCGGCGAAAAAGCCTTCGACGGCGACGGTTGCGTCACGGTAATAGTCGATAGTGATGGTATCAAAATTGTACCGGCCTTTGTTGACGGGCAGGTTTTCGCCCCACCAGTTTTTGACACGGCGATAGGTGATGGAGCGTCCGGGATTGACGTTCTCGATACGATAGGGGCCGCTGCCGATCAAAGGCTCCAGCGTCGTTGCGGCAAAGTCTTTGCCTTTCCAGTAAGCCGCAGGCAGGACCGGCATCTGGCCGATCAGCAAAGGAATCTCGGCATTCTGTCCGTTTTTAAATGTGAATTTAACTCCATGCGGACCGGTTTTCTCCACGCGAACCACGTCTTTGTAGTAACTGCGGTAAAACGGATGGCCTTTGTCGCGCAATGTCTCGAAGGAAAAGATCACGTCTTCGGGCGTAATGGGCGTGTTGTCTTGGAACTTGGCTTCGGGGCGAAGGTCATAGGCGACCCAGCCCTTATCCGGCGCGACCGTCACCGTTTGAGCAATCCGGCCATATTGGCTGAAGGGCTCGTCGAGCGAAGCCTCCATCAGCGTCTCGAAAATGTTGGAGATCTCGGCAGCAGGCAGGCCTTTCAGGATAAAGGGATTGAGATTGTCAAAAGTGCCGATAGCCGCCATACGCAGGGTCCCGCCTTTGGGCGCGTCCGGATTGGCATAATCGAAATGCGTAAAACCGGCTGGATATTTGGGGGTGTCGTGCAGCGCCAGACCTTCGGTCCCGACCGCCGCGCGGACGGGCAGGGCGACAAAGAACAAAGCGCAGAAAAAAAGGAGAAAACGGTTCATGTAGATGGGTCCAGTTGAAGAAAAAGGCGGCGGCGCCATACCAACATGGCAATAAGCGAGCTATTAGCTAGGATCATAGCGCATGGTGCGAAAAGGGTGAGAAAAGAATGATGTTCTGTTGCGAAGATCGAAAGAAGATTCAAGCTGTTCGCAACATAGTAGTTGAAGGTCGCTTCCTGATAGGGGGCGTGGAAAGATTTACGGAAAGTGGGAATATAGCCTATTAGATCAATGCCAACGACAATCAACATAGACAGAACCGGATTGTCGGCTACTAACCATAACGGAATGGCTCCTAAGGCTAAAATAAAACAAATTACATCGCTTTTGTTTATGCTTTTTTCGCCTTTGAAAAAGGCAAGCACGGCAATACTCAGGCATGAGGCTGCATTAGCCCACGCAGGCCAAGCTCCTGGTCCGGCGTGGTCTGCGGCGCGAATAGCCGCAGAAATTCCGACAACCAATCCCCAAACCGTCCATGTAAAAACATGGGGTTTAATTTTGCCTTGCCACGTTAGGGCGAAGTATTTTGTTGTAGCCGCTATCGTGATGATAAACGCAACGAGGCCAAGGAGTTCTTTGGTGTCAGCCATAAGAGGTGAGTTGGATCGATTCGAAAAAGAAAAAGGCGTTTCCCTTTTTACGACAAGAGGGAAACGCCTTAAAGAAAAAAGATGTTTTTATACCCATCGTATTTCAAGGGTTGGTGTTCTGTTAAAAAAGCGGAAAGCCTCAATACCGTCATACCGGCCCCGCATCACAGTGCGGGGCAGGCTCCAGCCGGTATCCAGATTGAAAGCTAACATCTTGATTGAGAATAAAGTTTTCAAACTGGATCCCGTTTTGCGGGCGGGATGACGTTTAGGTTTAATCGTGAGAACTTGGTTCCTTGCTCCCAACGCTTCATTCACGAGCGGTATATTTTTCTATTGTGTGGAATGGGGGTGATGATTTCTTTTTCCACTAAAGAAAAAGGCAGCCATCTCATGGGCAGGCACATCGTCAAGACATGCGGAAACGTGGGGAACAACTTTGATCAAATCGAAATAGGTGCTGAAATTTTTTCCGATGTATGCGTCCATGGGGTGGGCGGGATAGGTGATGGCAACACTTTTGTTGAAAAGGGTATAGGAGACATATCCCGTGTTCTTATCAGCATGTTTTTGATCATAGTCTGGATGACCAATGATTGACGCCCAAACGGCGTCCGGTTTCATTACCCGTGCGGCTTCGGCAAGGGCGACGCCGACATCGGGGCAATAATGTAGGGAATAACGAGAAATCAAGGCGTCAACACTGGCATCAGCCAGAGGCAGTTTTTCAAAATGACCGTCCAGAATGGTTGTCGTTTCTTTTAAAGCCGAGGATGCTGTTTTGCGAAAACTTTCAGAAGGCTCAATGCCAATAAGATTCGTAAAGCCCATTTCGTGATAGCTGGCCAAAGCTTCTCCGCCCCCGCATCCGACATCAACGATGCACGACGTTCGATCAAGCTCCGCTATGCTTTGACGAAGTAAAGCACAGCCAAAATCTTCGCTCACGATTTCGGTAAAACCCGCCGTGTATTCTTTCGAAATAGCGGCGGTGTAGTCCATTACATATTATCGCGCATCGACTGCAAGGCCACGAGGCTCTGCCACCGATGGGAGGAAAGCAGGTGCGCAAAGATCAAACCGATCCAGCCTTTGCGGCGCCAGCTCAGATAAATCTGGTCGGGCAGAAGGTCGAACTTTTTGGGGTCGATGACTTGGAACCCCGCAAGCTGAAGCTTGCTGCCGTTGGGCATGTCGATCTGCGCATCATTTTTCATGAGCAGGTTGTATTCCTTGAGCGCCTTAACGAACTCGTCCGTGGCCTCGCCTTGCTGCCGCAGCGTGGCGCAGAAATTCATGGCGCTTTGCGTGAACTGAGTCGGCTTACCGTCTTTGAACAGGGCATATTCGCCTTGCTCACCCAGCATTTCGCTGTTTTCGTCAACGCACAGGACATATTGCTTTTGCTCCGGATCGTCCATGAGCAGGAACGGATAGCGGCGGACATAGGCGGGAAGATAGCTGCCGCCGATCCACTGACCCGCCGGGTCGAGGAACAAATTGGAATCGTTATTCAAACCAACAACAGCCGCCGGGACAGGCGAGTCGCCTGCTGCAAAAACGATGGGGTAGTGGGCCGCTGCCATGGGGAACTCATCCACCAAAAGCGGGATTGCATTGGTGTTGGCCGCAAAATTGAAGTTTTTGGGGGCCGAGACAAACATCCCCGCGTCGCGTTCCATATCCAACGGACGGATAGAGGAATAAAACATCGGCAATTCGGGAGTGGATTGGTTCTCTGTTTCGGCCATAGTACAAGCTCCTTAATAAAACTTCAGATATGTGGCGTGAATTTAAGCCTTCATTTTCATGAAAAGGCAAGCCCTTTCGCAAAAACTTGCGGGTATCTTACAGAAAAGAGGTTAATATTTCCTCCGGAAACCAGTGTCTTCCCTTTTTATCTTCGATTTCGACGATCCAAAGGTCGGGGTCAAAGTCGGCTTGAGCTGCCAGATAGTCATCCGCCTCTTTTTCGGGCCAGCCTTGGCCTTCGGTCGCCGACATCCAGCAAAGGCCCTTTTCGGTCCGGACTTGAGAAAGAACCTCAGCCGTGCCGTCAAGCTTGTTGATTTTTAAATAAATCGTGCCGCTTGTGGGATCGCCTTTTTGTACGATAAACATGGAAATACCTTGCGCTGCCGCAATACGAATCTGGGCTTTGATGCGTAAATCGGCGGGAAGATCGTCCATTTTTTAGTCGAGCGTGCCGAAAAGGCGGTCGCCTGCATCGCCGAGGCCCGGCACGATATAGGCATTTTCATCCAAGTGGCTGTCCAGCGCCGCGCAATAAATCCGAACGTCGGGATGCTTGGCCATAAAAGCGCGTACGCCTTCCGGCGCGGCAAGCAGAGCCATGACGCGGATTTGTTTATCGGGTACGCCATGCTCGTTCAAGACGCCGCAGGCATGGATCAAGGAATGGCCGGTCGCCAGCATGGGATCGACGATGATATAGGGCTGACCTTCGGGCTTGGGAAGCTTGACCATATATTCGATGGCTTCCTTGGTTTCCGGGTCCCGACGAATACCGATATGGCCGATGGAGGCGGTCGGAAAAAGCTCCGACAACGGATCGGACATGCCTAACCCGGCGCGTAAAATGGGAATAATAGAAGGCGCGGGCCCGGCAAGAACGGGGGCCTTCATGGTGGTTAAGGGCGTTTCGATGGAGGTGACGCTCAGCGGCAGATCGCGTAACGCTTCAAAGGTCATCAACAACGTGATTTCCCGAAGCAAGCCACGAAAGCTGATAGGCTGACGTTCCTTGTCACGCATCTGCGTCAACTTATGCGCAATCAAAGGATGCTCGACGATATGCAAGGAAGGAAAATCAGCGCTCACTTAAAGCCTCATAAGATAAAATAAAAACGGGGCAAGCGAGGGTGTCGTCTTGCCCCGTTATTCAGTTTACCGCATCACCGGCGTACTGTTTTCCGCGTCATAATCTTCAAAGACCGGCGTGGCCGAGGGCAGGGTCACCCCAAGCTGCTTGGCGCGGTATTGACGATAGACGCTACGCATCTGCGCATAGAAGTCCAGCGACCCTTCGCGCAAAGCATCATAGCCTTCGATATTGGCTTCGCGGCGAGTCAGGCCAGAGGCAGCCGTATCGACGATGGTAAAGGTATCTTCGATCCGCGTATCGCCGTAAGAGACGGCATATTTCCACGGTGACATGATGGTATCCACGCCAAGGCCGACTGCGTCACGAATGTTGGACGGGCCGAAGAGCGGCAAGACAATGTACGGACCTTCGCCGACGCCCCAGACATGCAAGGTTTGGCCGAAATCGCCCGATTGCCGCGGCAAGCCGTAATCGCTGGCTACTTCAAACATACCGGCGACGCCAAGGGTGGTATTGACGAAGAATCGGCCCAGCGAGATGCCTGCCTTGGAGGTTTCCCCCTGCATCAAGTTGTTCGCCATGATGACGGGTTCCCCCATATTTTTTAAAATGGCGCCAACGCGGTCACGGACTGGCGGGGGGACCATGGCGCGATAAAGCTCGGCCAACGGGCGCATCAACAAACGGTCAAGGAAATCGTTCACATCAAAGATCACGCGGTTCATGGGTTCCAACGGATCGTTCAAAGCGATTGCATCGGTATTTTCATTCTGTTGCTGAGGCAAAGACGAACAAGCCGACAAAGAAAAAACAATCGCGAAAAGACAGGCTGCAAAAGATAAACGTGACGTAATCATGGTGTCCTCAAAGCATGGGGGCGAAAGGTAAGAATCACTTTCATTGTTTATGTTTAACGAAAGGATGCCGCCCGAGCAAGAGCGGCAATACGAAGAAGGTACTGAGCAGAGAATATAACAAGGCAATGGTTAATAATTGTCCCATACCGCGTGTGCCAAGGTGTGAAGATAAAGACAGTGACCCAAACGCAACAAGCGTAGTGCCTGCGCTGAAAAGGACAGCGCGGGTCATGCTGGATTGTAGCGGATTATCCAGACCGTTTTTCCAATAGGATAGGAAATAAATGGCATAAGTAACCCCCAAGGAGAGCAAAAGCGGCAACGCGATGATATTCGCAAAATTTAACGGCAGGTTAATAGCTACCATGGTTGCTAAGGTCAAAAGTCCTGCAAAAAGGAGCGGCGCGATCAGGCGAATCACATCCATAAAGCTGCGCAGCACGACAAAGGCGAGCAAAGAAATCACAATCAAAGCCAGAATTCCGGCCTTAATAAAGGCAGTTGTAACGGTTTGACCGGAGCCTTGAATGGAAATGGCCGTGCCCGCAGCTTCGGGGGCAACTTTTTGTACGGCAGCGGTAAAGGCGGCCAGCACGCGGTGATCGCGGCCATCGCCTTTGGGATAGACTTCGATTTTGGCGCGACCATCCGGTGTAATCCAATCGCGGCGCAGATCATCTGTGACGTCTGCCAAGGTTACGGGCTCGTCCGTCAAAAGGGTGCGCAGGCGGCCTAAATAGGTTTGCATGCCGTCGATCATCGTGTGATGTAATTGCTCAAGAAGCTGAGGGTTTTTTCGGGAAGCCACGGCGTTTAGCGCTTCCGCAAGTCGTTGCGCTTCCTTTTTATCCGGGCCAAGCCCACGCAATTTTTCGGCAAGCTTACGGATCGCGGCGAAATTTTCGTCGGCGGTAGGGGCAGACAGAACTTCCAGCGGGTCCAGCGACGGGTCTAGTAGGAATTTAGCGTCTTGGATCAGGGCAATTTTCTCTTCCTGATCGTCCGGCACATAGCTGGCGAGGGTCAGCGCGTGATCGACCTCGGGTAAGCGCTCAAGTTGTCCGGCAATTCGCGTGGCGGCATCCGATGATGGCGCGAGGATTTCTACCGTATAAGGCGTGGCCTTTGGATCCTTCATAATGTCGAACATCGTGGCGACGGATTCGGCCTTGGGATTTTTCAGTTTGAGCGGATCGAAATCAA
>JBFWLD010000075.1:0-8738 GCA_050252315.1 Bdellovibrionales bacterium | reverse complement strand
GTGACTAAGACTATCGCCTTTCTTCTCTCCGACCTCCAAAACGGCGGAACGGAATGGTTTGCCATCAACCTCGCGCGGAATTTCAAAAAGCGCGGGTATGGGGTCGTTTTTCTTCTGGCCAATGAACGCGGCGACCTGCTCCCTCTTATCCGTGAAGAATTTCCAATCATCGGTCTGGGCGGCGACGGCTACAGCCTGATCGGATTATGTCGCTCTTTGCCCCCCCTCCTACGCTATTTGCGCCAAACGCCTCCGGACGTCATGATAAGCGGGCTGCCCCTTGTCAACATGCTTGCAGGGGTCGCCTCCTTTCTGGCTCAAAGCAAAACAAAACTTATCGTCGTCGAGCATATCCGCTTGTGCCCCAAGGCAACGCAGACCTGCTGGTTCCGGCATATTCTAAAAAGTTGGATGATCAAAATAAGTCACGCTTTGGCAACGGATTATGTCTGTGTTTCGCAAACCGTGGCCCGCGATCTGTACAAAGTTTTTCCCAAGGATCGTAGTATTCTCAACAAAATCATTTACAATCCTATCATTCCTGAAAATTTCAAGGAACTGGTGGATAGCCCCGTCGATCATCCTTGGCTTAAGAAAAAAAGAGAACACCCCTTTCCTTTATGCGTAAGCGTGGGTCGTCTGTTGAAAAACAAAGATTACCTTACCGTAATCGACGCCTTTACCCGCTTGCGCCAACAGCTCCCGCAAGCCCGACTTTTGATCCTTGGCGAAGGCGAAGAACGCGCGGTACTGGAGGCCTCTATACGCGAAAAGAATCTTGAAGATGCGGTTTCGCTGCCCGGCCCTGTTCCCAACGTTTTTCCTTATCTCAAGGCTGCTGATCTTTTTGTCTTAGCCTCCCACAGCGAAGCTTTCGGCAATGTCATCGTTGAAGCGCTGGCCTGTGGCGTCCCCATCGTCAGCACGGATTCAGGAGGGCCGAGAGAAATTTTATGCGATGGAGTCTATGGCAAACTCGTGCCGGTTGCCGAGCCCGCCGCCATGGCTCAGGCCATGCTGGAGACGTTAGAGTCAACGCCGGACCGCAACAAACTTCAACAAAGAGGACTGCGTTTTGCCGTCAACGAGGCCGCCGACGCTTATGTTCGGCTTTTTGAATCCTTGGCGGTTTGAAGACGCCAAAAAAGCATCCTGACAACAAAAACAAGTGATGATGGCCTTTGTAGAATCGCCTGAGCCGCCGCTTTGAGGTGTTGCGAATGGATCATGTCTTTAATCTTACGCACATGCGCCAAGGCTTCAAACTGGCGGTGCCGCCGCCGCGCCGCGCAAAGCGCGTCTGGCTCAATCTTAGAGTGAAATTTTTCAACTAACTCCGTGCTGGCCGCGAGAATCTGGTCATAGCTGCGACCCGGCTTTGCGTCCGTTTCCAGCCGAGAAAACAAAGGCGTAAGCCTGTGTGTATAATAATAGCCAACAGAAGGTAACGCATAGGTTTGCGCGCCGCTCAACATGGCTTGCGCCAGAAAAAGAAAGTCTTCACCGAGGGCATATCGCTCGTCGTATCTAATACTGTTTTCTTTTAAAAATGCTGCGCGAAAAAAGGGTTTGGCATACCCCGTTGCAAAAGATGAGAAAGGCGTATCCCTTTCAAAAAGGTCACGCGGACTTAGTTTTTCAGGCTGGTTCTTATCGCCGAATAAGGTTTGCCCTTTCACTTCGCCAGTCCCTTGATCGACGATATACATATTGTCAAAAACGATGTCCGCTTGCAGCGAGGTTGCCGCTTCCAACAAATCGGCCAGCCGATCCGGCGCGTACCAATCGTCGGCGTCAAGAGGCACCACCCATTCGCCTTGTGCTTGAGCCAAGGCCGCATTGCGCGCATGACCGACACCTTGCGTGTCTGAAAGGGTAATCACTTTAATCCGACGGTCTTTTTGCGCCAGTTCGTGCACAAGCCCAAGCGTTTGGTCCGTTGATCCGTCATCCACAACAAGAACTTCGAAGTCCGGGTAGCTCTGTACAAGCAGCGACCCTAGGGCGCGACTTATGGTAGAGGCGCCATTCAGAACGGGAAGGATGACGGAAAGTGTCGTCATGTAGATCCTTGGGCCTGCGCGGATAAAGATATTTTCTTAATCGAATAAAGATAGCGGCACGCCAGCCCCATCGTAATCCAAATCATTGGTGAACGGATGGAATCGCACGGCACGCCTGCAAAAAGAACGCAAAAACAGCTCATGACCAAAGGGAATGCCGCAAAGGGAAGTTCGCCCGTTTCTTTGCGATAGCGCAACGTGCCGACCACGATTGCACGCGCCAGATAAAGCCAAATCCCCGTCCACATCAACAAGCCCACAACGCCCATATCCGCTGCAAATCGTGCATAAACGGAATAGACGGCAGGCCAAAACTCTCCATTGCCGAACAACCAGACTTGTATTTCCGGGCTGTAGTAGCCCCAGCTCGGCATATATTGCGTGACGTGAAAAGCAAACTGACCGAAGCCGAAGCCGAATACCGGGCTGGATTCAAACATACGCATCGCCGCAGTAATGGAGGCCAGTCGCGAAAGGTTGGAAATATTATCCCCGGCCACCACGTTGTAAATCAACGTATCGTAAAAATAGACAAACAAAAACAGGCAGGATGGAACGACCAACGCAAAAATCAACGTCATCGGAAGCATCATTTTTTCAGCGTCGCGCCCATCTTCCTTGTGAGAAAAAACGAAAAGAAGGCCGAGAAAAACAACACTAAGCCCGCCGATGACGACAAAGCTCGTGCGGGCTTCGGAAAGCAGGATCATCACATTCAATGCGAGAAAGGCTGCGCCTGTCAGCAGCTTGCCGCGACCTTTGGCCTGTATCACGGAAGCCAAAATCCATGGCCACATATACCCTGCCGAGTTCGCGAAATCTGGCGGCTCGAACGCCACCGACCTCAAACGCGTGTCCCACTCCATAACTTCAAACGTCCCATAAAACGGGGCAGAAATTACCTTAAAAAGACTGGCCATCGCGCCATTAAACCGTCCGGCCATCTCAAAAAAGGCAAAAATCGAACAAAGCGCCACACTGATAAGAAGCGGCTTAAGAATCATTTTGTCCCATGGCTGTCGATCCGACAAAACATAGGTCATCCCCGCAATGCCAAAGCCATAAAAAACGACAATCGTTGAGGTGACAAACTTTTCAATGCCACTGCGTCCAAAAAAGACACTGTCTTTAATCGTTAGAAAATTAACAGCAAACGAAAGCGCAATAACCGTCAGCATAACGGCCATAATTTTAGGGATTAGATAAACCTGCGTATCCACGCCCATCGCTTTTTCCTTAGCGCGCGACAGAACCAACGGAACGAAGAGCCCCATCATGGCGATAAAAATATAAGCAGAAATTTCGTGCTGAATCTCGCCGAGGCCCGAGATTCCCTCGATGCTCGTAAAAGGAACAAACATCAGCCCTAAGAAAAATAATTTTTCCAACATCTATTCGCCCTTTTCGTCAAGGACTCGCACGGACGGAATCTTATCGCCGCAATCTATACGCTGGGGCATGCTCGTCATCTGATAAATCTGCGCTGACTTGCCCGGAGCTTGTAAAGACACTTTAGCAGGTTTTGCATCGTCAATCGTCCAAAAAACTATAAAATTCTGCCCTTTTTCATTCCGAAGGCGCAGAATAAAATCTTCCTCACGCGGGGTATTAACCCTCTCTTCAATGCGGGAACCCACCAACGGCGGCAAAAAGGATTCAAGGACCCGATAGGCTTGTTTTTCCTGTCGATTAAGTCGAAGCAACCCGAAATGCGCTTCCGGATCGTCCGGACCGGACCGCGCATCGCGCCATTCATACCAGATCGACAAAGGAACCTTAGCCATGGTTCCTAACAAAAAACTACGCAACAAAAAGGCGGCTTGTTCCGTTTCGCTCGTATCTGTCAGAGTAAATCCCCACTCTGTAGTTATCACGGGCAAGGTCGGTTTTTCCTTCGGCGTATAGGCGCGAATAAAGGTCTTAAGCTTTTCATGTGCCTCCAATACGGTTTCGGGCGGCTTCTCGCCATCCCTGTAAGGATGCAACGAAATCGCATCCAAACAATCCGGCAAAGAAGAGCGCAGGACTTTCCCTAAGAATCCCGCGCGCAACGTTCCCCATCGTCCGGGCATGTCGGCCATGCCAGGCCCTACAATATGGGCCTTTGGATCTGCGACGCGCATGGCCTGACAGGCGGCGGTGGCTACGGCTATGTAATCTTCGGCCTTTGCATGCGGGGCCCAGAAACGGTCCGAATCCGGCTCGTTCCAAAGCTCCCAGACAATTCCTTCATGCCCGAAATGCTTGACCGTTGCCGCCGTATAGGCTGCAAATTTCTCAATCGCCTTCGGCGTCGCCGGAGCTAACAGATAAGTATCGGTTTGGTCGATGTTGCCTTCCGGCGCTTCCATAAAGCCGGTATAGCGCGGGTGGCCGCCGCCCAGCACTACCACCGCTTTAAGGCCGTGCTCGCGCAACCGCTCGATAAACGTATCGAAATAGCCCCAGACAAAAGTGCCTTCGCCTTTTTCAACCTCGGCCCACGGAATCACAAACCGTACATAGGACAAGCCTGCCGCTTTGATCTTTTTAAGTTCGGCATCCGAGGTTCGCGCCTCCTTGACCTGTACGCCATAGCCCTGCCCCACCACCGGTTCCAACCAATCGCGTTCAGGGGCGTCTTGGGCCATCGCCGGAAACACGAACAGCCCTATCCCACACGCGATATAACATAGAGTGCGCTTCATGCTTTTATCCCTTCTTCGATCCTTCGGGCGATGCCGCTTTTATCAATCACGCTGGGCCACAGCAATGGCGTGGGATCGAAGGCGCTGTTATCCGGCCAATCCAACCTGTCCGGCACGTTGCAGAACATATGCTTGGTCGGCCCCCAAAGCGTTTGCACCCCATAAGCCTGTACCGCATGGCGCGACTGGACTTGCTCGTTGCTCAAAATACGCAGACCCAACGACGCATATTCCAACAATTTTGTCGGCGTTTGCCATTTGTGCGGATGGTGCGTCGGGAAATAATTGACGGCTACGCGTGAACGACGAAGCGCGGCGAACACATCCTCCTGACTTTTTCTTCCCTGAAAAACGATATTCGGATAAGCGGCATAACGCTCGGCAAAACCGGGTTCCGGCTCGCCGAAAAGATAAAAGGTTTTATGCACGCCAAAGCGCTTGAGAAAACTGTTCAGCATGCGGTGACTGCGCCGTTCGCGGGACATCACTCCGATATAGCAAAAATCGCACAGAGGCGGTTCGGTCGGCAAAAGCCGATAGTCCGTCACAAAATCCGGAACCCCCATCGGGAGAAAAACCGTCGGCACATCTTGCCGAAAATGAAGGGCCCGCAGAATGTCGCGGTTTTGAAAAATACGGCAATCCGGTTTGGCATTGGCCACTCTTTTGGTCAAATCCTTCAACATCCAACTTCGTCCGACGGACAGCGACCGATAATCATGGATCACGAAAGCGGCTGGGGGGCGTTGCGGATAAAAGCCCATCATATACCAGCAAATGGAACGGCTGAGATCCGGACGGGAGTCCACTTCCGTCGGCAGAATTTCCTCCGTCTCGAAAGAAGGTGCGAAAAAGGATCGGTAGGCGGCGATCTCGGGATAGGCCGCTTTGCCTTCATGGATGAAGTAAATCTTTTTAATTTCCGACATCGTTGGCTCTTTCCTGAACAGTGGCGTCAATGGTGTACCCTTTAGCAAAATAGCGCGGCGTTCGGGAAAGAAAAGCTTTCTCCTTGTGTCCATCCTTTTCCCATAAAAGCTGGACGGGGTCGGCGCGTAACGTCCAGCCGACCAAGCCTTTGAGCCCGTCTTCATGCTGCACCAGCAACAAAAGATCCCGCGGGTTTTGTGTCGCAATCTGGCGCTCGAGACGCGCGTCTTTAAGACGAGGCCACAACGCTTCAAAGACCTTCATGACGGGTTTATCTTGGCCGGTGATCGTCGTAAGCCCGAAATGGCCTTCAAGATCGGCAGGGTCGTCGCGTGAATCCCGCCACTCATACGCAATGGACAACGGAACGCCCCACAGTATATCAATCAACCGCGCGCGCGGCAGATAGGCGGCTTGCTGCTCGGGCGTAACTTGCAAACCGCTATAGCCCAGTTCTGTACTAATCAAGGGAAGATAGACTTGGCGCTTGGCCATCCATTTTATCAGCGTTGCATAATCAACGAAGACGGCCTCTGGCTCTTCCGCGCCGTGGCGATAGGGATGCACGGAAAGCGCATCCAGACACCGAACGGCCCCTGATGTCAAAAAAGCATCCCAAAAAGCTGGGGTGACGCCGTCGCGCACATCTGGAACGCGCCCCAAGGCCGGACCGACAAGCGTTGCCTTCGGCGCTATTTGTCGGACTTTGCGGCAAGCAGCCTCCGTCAAAACGGCTGTGGCTTGCACATCGGGCCCCGGGGGCCAGAAACGCGCCAAGTCAGGCTCGTTCCAGATTTCCCACACAATGTCCTGTGTGCCATAACGCAATACAGCCTGCGCCGCAAACCGGGCATAGGCGTCGATGGATTCCGCGCTGTGCGGCGCGTGCGGACGCGTTTTGACATGGTCTGTATTCGGTTGTGGGGCAAGGATCTCGCCATCATAAAGGGGGTTCCCGCCAAGCAAGGGAATGACCATCTTCAGATGATGCGCGCGAACTTTGGCGATCAGGGTATCGAGCGTGGACCATGTATAAACCGATTTTTGGCGCTCGATCCCCGTCCAACCAACCGAAAAACGGACAAAGCGAAAGCCAAGCTTATAAAGCCGATCCATGTCGTTGTCGTCGATCAAGCCGCCTTTGATCTGGACGCCGCTGCCTTGCGTAACCGTAAGGGAAGATAAAAGTGGAGAGGCTGCCGAAGCCGAAGACGGGGTCCATAAAAAGGCGACGAACAACACCAAGGGCAGCACGCAAAGCTTCATGTCTGCCGCCTTGCCGCGATCAAAGCCCCATACAAATCACGATGCGCCGCGACCATGCGCTCAAGGGAAAAAAGGGCGCTGTGCGCTTTGGCTTGAACGCTGAGCGCGGTGCGGTCGTCTGGCGACATCCGGACCACGCGCAGCAAACAGGCGCTCAAAGAGTCCACCGTAAAATCCGAGGCGATAAAACCTGTTTGGCCCTCCAGCACCGTTTCATGCGCACCGGCCACCGGTGTCGTTACCAAAGGCACGCCCGCGGCTAAGGCTTCGAGAAAGACAAGAGAAATGCCTTCATAATCACTGGCGCACAGTAACGCGTCGAACGCGGGAATAATTGGGCGTGCCGATTGATCCAGAAGCAAGGTCACGTCGTCTTGAAGCGCGAGGTCGTGGAGGCGTTCGCGAACGGTGGGAAGCTCTTCCCCTCCGCCGACAAGAACAAGGTGAAGCGTCGGCTCCTGCCGCTTAGCCGCCGCGAAGGTTTCGAGCAGCCGTTTCATATTTTTCTGAGGCACAAACCGTCCGACAAAGCCGACGACGAAACGCCCATCGTCCAGACCGAGAAGGTCCCGCGCCGTCTTTCTTGAAGGAAAGCTGCCGACGTCAATGCCGTTCAAAATAACCTTGACGCGGGACGGCGCGATATGGAGCGTTCCGACCGCATGTTCTTTTTCGCCTGAGGAAACGGCAATGATGGCATCGCACCCAAAACTTAGCGCACGCTCGATCCAACGATAGGCCTTGCCTGAACCGGGGGCCATTGTAACGAAAGCATGCGGCGTATAAACCAACGCTGTTTGACGCGGTAACAACAAGCGCAACAAGCGCAAAAGACCGCCTGCTTTCGAACTATGCGCATGGATAAGATCGAAAGGGCCTTTCTTTTTCAAAATTTTCCAAAGGCGAAAAAGGCTGGAAAGATCGTGAAGACCGACGGACCGTTGCATTTCCAACGGCATAAAAGAAACCTTCGTTATTTTCTCTTTTTGATCCAAAAACGCCTGATCCGTTCGGATTGGCGAATAAAGGAAGGTGACCGCATCACCTTTATCGGCTAGCCCTTGAGCAATCGCTAATGCGACTTGAACGCTTCCGCCAGATGAGGATTCGATAATCTGACAGATGCGCATGGTCATGTATCTCCGGTCGAGGCCATCCGCACGCGCGGGTCAAAATGCGCCTTTATCGCCCGATAAAAACGTAGCGCACGATAGGCCAAAAGAAAGGCTTTTCCTTTTAACGAACGCGCAAGGGCATATTCATGAATAAGGCGGGCATGCTTAGCAAAGCGTGCCTTGTATTCCTCTTCCCCTTCCATATAGTTCGTTTCTTCGAAGCCGTTCTCCGAGGCCCAAATCAAGGCTTCCATATTTAGAAAAATGCCCGGCATATATTTAGCATGATCCAAATCAATCGCCAAGGTATGGCCGTACACAACCTTTTTATGGCTAAAGTTCAACGTCACCGCAAAAGGCTGCCCTTGATCGCGCATCCAGTTCAAGAGCAAACAGCCCCGATCCGCCGCTAATCGCGCCATGGCTTGATAAAAAGCCAACGTTTCTTTTTCATCAAAAACGCCGCGTTTGCCGCGTTCAATCGTCCATTGCTTTTTTCGCTGGACCAAAAAATCTATAAGCTTCGGATCGTAGGTAGGGCCCGCATCCGCACCGATCGTTATGCCGTCATTAGCATCAAACTTTCTAAGAACATTCCGGTATTTTCTTTTAAAAGCGCGGGAACGAGCGGCCAACAGATCTTCGCGCTTTTCTCCGTTGTGCTCACAATAAAAAAC
>JBFWLD010000074.1:0-8739 GCA_050252315.1 Bdellovibrionales bacterium | reverse complement strand
CCCCAGCCCTTTGTGCAGACCCACCACCCGCCCCTTGCGGGAGGGTCGAAAATGCCTTGGCATTTTCGGGGAGGGGTCCTCGCGAGTCAAAAACTAACTTCCTCGCCTAACGCTTGTCTCTTGCCCGTTTTAACAGAAACCCCTCAATTTAAGGAGCCCTGACCCTAAACGCTTGCCAAAGCCAAGGGCCTTTTCTATAGTTCCCACGTTTTTTCCCGGAATGAGAAAGGCCCGGTCATGACGCTTCCCAAAATTTTAACCATTTTCTGCGGCGGCACGATTTCGATGCACAAAGGCGACAGCGGATCGCTTGAAGTCGCTTATGGTCCGGACCAGTTTTTCCGTCTTGAACCGCGCATGGCGGAGCTGGCCCAGATCGACGTTTGCGATTTGATTAATATCGACAGCTCGAATATCCGTGTCGAGCATTGGGACCAAATTTTGGAAGTCATCGAAACCCGCTATAACGAGTATGACGGCTTTCTCGTCACCATCGGTACGAATACGATGGCCTATACGGCCAGTGCGCTCTCTTTCGCCCTTCAGCATATCGGCAAACCGGTGGTAATGACCGGCGCGCAAATCCCCGCCGAAGCCATTAACACGGATGGACGAAATAACCTCGTCAACGCGTTCCGTCTGGCTGGCATGAATGTGCGTGGGGTCTATGTCGTGTTCGGCAGCAAAATCATGCTTGGTTGCCGTTCCAAGAAGCTGAGCGAATCCGAACTGGACGCGTTTGGTTCCTTTAATGATGTGGACTTCGCCGAAATCAATATCGGCATCAAGTTCAACAAAGATATTCCGGAACGTCACACTAACCCGCCGCAGATCATGCGCGGGTTCAACCCGAATATCCTGTGCCTGACGTGTATTCCGGGCATTGAAGCTAAGCCGATCGTCCGCGATTTGATTGATCGTGGATATAAGGGGATTATTATGCGTGGTTACGGCTCGGCGGATATTTCCGAAGACATGTTACCGGATATCAAGTATGCGCAGGAAAAGAAGGTCCCCATCGTCGTGACAACGCAGTGCCGAGGCTCGACCGTGATGGGGATTAATGATCCGGGTTTCAAAGCCCTGCAAGCGGGCGTGGTCCAAGCATTCGATATGAGCATGGAATCCATGTCAACGAAGATGATGTGGCTGTTGGCGCAAAACACGCCGTATGAGTCGTTCAAAAAAGCTTTCCACACGAATATGTGCGGAGAGATCAACATCAAGAAGTCCAAGTTCTTCATCAACAAAGAACTGGCCAGCTTGTCCGAATACCGCGATGTTTTGTAGCCCTGCCGTCACGTCTCCCCAATATCGGGCACATGGCTGAACGGAATTTTGGAGGGGATGTAGCTTGCGCTATTCCCGAAAGAAACGGTCCCGCGCCCAAACTTTTCATTAAGGCAGTCCACAGCCTTGATAAGTTCCCCGTTGCGAGGCCTGTCAAAAAGATCGAATTGGTGTGCGCCGACGGGCACAAGATCGGCCAACGTCACGCCGACGCGTAAAGGCCGCCGTTCGGGCGCACGCGCCCATAAATCCCCCAAACAGCGCAGAAAAAAGCGCGTATCCTGCGTCTCTTTAAACCGGACTTCATCGACGAAATGCCCCAATCGACCGGTCCATTTAATATCGAGGATCAGCCGCCTTGCATAGAACTCCTCCTGCCGCAGGCGCGTCGCAGCCTTAGCCAAAAGCCGTCGTACAACGCTCAAGGCCAAAGGCATGGTCCGCGTTTCAGGTTCCAACACATGCTGATGCCCCATGCTGCGCCGAGGCCGCACGGGGGCGGGCAGGTCCATCCCATGCAGCAACGCGTGAAACCGCGCGCCCATCACGCCGCCCCAGACGCGCCGTAACAACCCGGCGTCAGCTTCCCATAACGCACGCATGGACGTAATGCCCGCATAAGCCAGCCGTGCCTGCATGCTCGCGCCGATGCCGCAAATATCACCGGGGGCAAGGTGCATAATGGCTTGCGGCATGTCGGCGGGGCGCAGGATCGTCAACCCGTCCGGTTTTTGCATATCCGAAGCCAGCTTGGCCAAAAGCCGGTTGCTGGCCGCGCCGATAGAGCAGGTCAAACATTCCCCGGCCATCTCGCGCATGACGGTTTTGATCTGCGCCGAAAGCCTACGCACAGCCGAAGCCGTCTGTTGTGTGCGGTCGAGACGACAGGCCACTTCATCGACGGACATGACATCTTCGATGGGAATGCAAGCCTCAATAGCCTCGATGAAACGGTGATGCGCGGCGACATAGAGGCGAGGGCGCGCCCGCACCAGCACCAATTCCGGACAAAGAAGTTTAGCCTCGCGAACCATCGTGCCTGTTTTGATCCCAAAGCGCTTGGCCTCCATGCTGGCAGCAATGGCGCAGGTCGTGTCCGTGTCGGCGGGAACGATAGCCACGGGCCTCCCGCGCAAGCGCGGATTCGCCTGTTGCTCGCAGCTTGCGAAAAAGCTGTTCATATCAAGGACCAGCCACCGCAACCCATCCCCGTCTTCCATCCTCTCCCCCTTTAAATGTTCACGCTTTGTTCTATACTCTTTTTTCTCCCAAAAGCAAGGGGGGAGGTGGTTGATCTCCCCCCAAAAAAACGGCATTGGCAATCTTTGCCATATCTGTTATCCTTAAAAATAAAGGAATCTTAGGAAAAGAGAAACGGATGACAACGCTCAATATTTCCATGCCCGAAGAGCTTCGGGTTTTTATTGAAACGCGAGTGCGTTCAGGGGAATACCAAAGCGCCAGTGACTATTTGCGCGATTTGATTCGACATGATCGTGAAAAGACGGAGCAGATGTTGATGCAAGGCCTTGAAAGCGGAGCCATGCAGCCGCTCGATATGAAGGCGCTACGCAAGAAAGCTTGAGTCCTGACCCTAACCTTACGCCTTCACTAAATCCGCCATTTCAAGCTCGACAGCTTTTTGAAGATCCGCCAAAGGCGTCTCGATCTGATACCCGATTTTACCGGCGCTAAAAACGACGCTGTCGAAAGCTCCGGCGGTTTCGTGAATGCGCGTCGTAAAAACCTTCTTCATCCCGATGGGCGAGCACCCTCCATGGACATAGCCGGTAAGGGGGAAAAGCTCCTTTTGCTTAATCATCTCGACCGCCTTTTCACCGACGCTGTGCGCCGCTTTTTTAAGGTCCAGTTCCGCTGCCACCGGGATCATAAAAACATAGTATTTTTTGGACTTGCCGACGGTCACCAGCGTCTTAAAAACATGGGCCGGGTCTTGTCCCAAAGCGGCAGCAATCTCGACCCCGCTAATAGCGTCGGTATCGGCATAGGAATAGGTTTTATGCTTAATTTTAAGCTTATCCAAAATGCGCATAGCATTGGTCTTAACGTCCACTTTCATTCCTTTCTTTTTGCCGGGTTTCCAGACTACCGCCGCTTTTTAAAAGAGAAAAGGCCATTTTCCTGATTGAAAAAGGGTCCAGCGGGACTATAACTCTTGGTGACAAAAAATTCCCTGAAAGTAGGAGCCCTCGAATGACCGATTTGACCCAAACCGCCAAAACCGTTGCCCGCGCCTTGATCGAAGTCGGCGCCGTCGGCGTCCGCGCCGACAACCCCATTACGTTCAAGTCCGGCATTCTGTCGCCTGTCTATGTCGATAACCGTATTTTGCCTTATCACCCGAAATCATGGACGCCGGTGATCGAAGGCTTCCGCGATCTGATCGAAGATAAAAAGCTGGCCTTTGACGTGCTGGCAGGCGTCGCGGTCGGCGGCGTGCCGCACGCTTCGGCCTTGGGTTATCTGATGCAGCGCCCGTCGCTTTTCATCCGCAAGGAAGCCAAAGACCACGGCACGGGCAAGCGCGACGAAGGCGGCACGGTTGAAGGCAAAAAGGCCTTGTTGGTCGAAGATCTCGTCACCACGGGGGGCAGCAGCCTATCGGCGATCAAAGCGCTGCAAGAAGAGGGCGCGATTGTGACCGATACCATCTCCATCGTGACCTATGATTTTGCGGAATCCAAAACAGCGTTTGCCGAAGCTAAGATCAACGCCTATTCGTTGACGAACTTCCCGACGATCATGCAGGAAGGCGTAGCCATGGGCCGCTTCACGCCGGAAGAGCAAGCCATCGTCAAGGAATGGCTCGCAGACCCGCACGCCTGGGGGGCCGCCCGCCGCGCTTCGTAACCCAATCCGGAAAAGGCCGTTTTTATGAAATTTGTTCATCATCAAAAAATCATGGAAACGTTCCCCGATCATTATACGGGCCTGATCGGGCCCGTCGTGATCGAGGATAAAACCGCGCTGATCGAGGCGACGCAAAAGCTTCTGGCGGATGCGCGCCGGAAAGAGGCTTGCGTCCTCCAAGCCGTCGAACGGTGGAAAAACGTCTTTCAGAAAATAGGAGCAAAGCCGAAATATCATTCGTCGTTGCAAGCGATCAAAGAGTATTTCGACGCGAACGAAAAGATCTACGCCATCTCGCCGATCGTCGATTTCTACAACGCGTATTGCCTGTGTAACGGCCTGCCCATGGCGGCCTATGATGCGGATCAAGTGCGCGGGGACATCGTGTTGCGTCCCGCAGCCAAAGACGAACCGTTTGTGCCGTTGGGATCGCCCAAACAGATGGAAAAAACCAAAAACGGCGAAATCGTCTATGCCGACAGCGAGCAAATCATCTGCCGCTATTGGAATTTGCAAGATTGCCATACGACGCGAATTACGGACGACACGCGCAACGTGCTTTTCTTTTTCGATCTTTTGGACGGCGAAGGGTTCGACGCGCAAGCCCAGTGGGCTACGATCCTTAAGGATTTTCAATCTCTGTTCGGCGCATCAATCGGTGGAGGGCTGACCGGCCCCAAAGCCGGAGAAACCGTGGACCTGACCCTTTCCCAAAAGGCGGCATGAAAGACAAAAAATGCAAACGACCCGTCTAACCTATCTCCATCGCACCCGAAGCGTTGGTGGTTTAGAACGATCCCATCGGCAATCCCATCACCCTCCCCCTGCGGGAGGGTCGAAAACGCTTGTCGTTTTCGGGGAGGGGTCGCACAAACATCCGTCTTATGCCCCAACTCTTGAAGTGGAAGAGGTATAGTATCAATGAATTGAATTTCAATTCAAGAATAGGCCAAAGAACATGCAAACGACCGTTCTAACTTATATGGAAGACCAATACTGCCTCGAATCCGAAGGCAAACTTGTCGCAATCGAAGAAGAAGAGGGCCGTACCTTCCTTCTTCTCGATCAAACGATTTTCTATCCGCAAGGCGGAGGCCAAGCCTGCGATCAGGGCACCATCACGTCTTCCTCTGGCGCTACCTTTCATGTTGAAGACGTCCGTTTTATCGACGGGTTGGTCCGTCATTATGGAACCTTTGAAAACGGAACGCTGGCAATTGGCGATTCTATAACGTGCCATGTGGACGGCGCGCGTCGCCAGTTGAACAGCCGCCTTCATTCCGCGGGGCATCTGCTGGACGAAGCGGTCAAAAATCTCGGCTACGGCTGGGTTCCGACAAAGGGCATCCATTTCCCCGGTAAAATGGCGGTGGAGTATGACGGCGACTTGCAAGACGGAGAAACCGCTCGCACGGCCATTGAAGCTGAAGCCAATCGCTTAATCGAATCCGCCCTCGCGATCGAAGCCAAGCTGGTCAGCGTCAAGGACCTTCCTGACGTAGCCGATTATATCCCGCCTAATCTGCCGACGGATAAACCCGTGCGCGTCGTCACCATGACGCGCAACAAAGGCACGCCCTGCGGAGGCACCCATGTCGCCACAACAGCGGACATCGGCAAACTCACCATCCGCTACGTCAAAAACAAACGCGGCAGCATCAAAGTCGCCTACGAGGTCGAGTAAAGTTTTCTATTCCCCATCCCAAAGCCCCAAGCCCAACCATCCCCCTCAACCTTATCTCCCCCCCCCGATCATTCTTCCCATTCCTCGCCCTTTGTGCAAGCCCACCACCCTCCCCTTGCGGGAGGGTCGAAATCGCTCGCGATTTCGGGGCGGGGTTTTCCTATGTAGATTTCCTATCTATGCGATCCAATTTAAGAACCAATCCCCCATCGTCTTCCCACAAAATTTTCCCCCAGAGCGATAACCGTATGGTACCGAAAGGCGCAATAAAAACATCGTCATCCCGTTGTAAAACGGGATCCAGGTCCGAACCCAAAACATTTATCCGGAGCCGTGGGGTTTATGCGGGACCCAGCCCGTCCCTTCCATCTTCGCATTCCCTCTCCATTAAAGAACCAATCCCCAGCCGTTGTCATTCCGGATGCCCCTTTTTCAGGGGCGATCCGGAATCCCATTTTCGTTTTCTAAAAATTTTACTTAAAGCTTTTTCCGAAAAGGGAAAGGCGCCTTTTCCTCGCCTCCCAAGGCTTTGTTTTTTATAAATCAGTTTCATGTCGTAAAACAGACGACCAAAGCCACAAGCCTTACGACGATCTGATTTATCGCACCGCCCGATAGGTCGGCGAGGCCACGAAGTACCCTTTTTCAGCCCCATATTTGCGAATAATCTGGTCGATCTCGCCGTTGTTGACCATGTAAGAAATAGCGCTCTCCATCGCGTCTTTCGTTTTGGTATCCCACGGCAAAGTCGGGATCGAATAAGCATAAACGCGAAGAGGCCTGTCTTCCGGCGTGACATTGACCAGCTTGCCGGGGTTCGCCTTCAGAAATTGCTCCCCGAAAACCTTCTCCACAAAAGTCACATCAGCCTTCTTATCGGCGACATTAGTCAGGTTGAGCATATAATCATTCAAGGCAGGCATTCCGAAAAGTTTAGCCTTCGGAAAATCATGCCGCGCGATTTCAAGCGGCATCGTCCCATCCACCGCAGAAACGGTAATGTCGGGGGAATTAAAAACCTCCACCGGTTGATTCTGGAATCGAGGCGCATCTTCGGGCCGCACCCACGCCGTTGCGATAGTATAAAGAACGGGCAGGTTGGTTGAAAGAACACCGACATAAGGAGGAAAGGTAAAATCCATATCGCACAGCATGTCATATCGACCGGTGCGTAAATCTTCAATATAGGTGGACCAAGTAACTTCCGCGACCCATTCGACTTTTGCTCCAAGCATCTCGGCAATGCGTTTGTGAACATCCGCGCCGATACCGGAAATCTCATTTGTTTTGGGATCAATGATAATCAGCGGATTGTAAGGCACATACCCGCAACGCAGAATCTTAGTCCGTTTGATCCTGTCGATCGTGCTTTCACGCTCCGTCTGACCCGAAGCCGTCTCGCTTTTGCCGACCATATGCGTCGCCGTCACATAAGAAATGGCGGCAGACAAAACAGCTACAACGATCCATTGGTAACGCATCTTTTTCTTTCCTTTCAAAGAAACGATCACTCAGCCTCTTCAAGCTGCCGTAATTCGTTTTCGCTCAATTCGTGGCGCGGACGGTTAAGCGCAGGCCTCTGCATAGCCAATCTGGCAAAAGGCGGGATTTGAGCTTGCATCCAATTAGCCTCGAACTGAGCGCGAAAACTGTCGGCGACCGACTTATTGCGTATAAATACCATGCGGACAGGCGGCCCCCAAGCGATAATCGCCAGCCGGTTGCCGTAAAGGCTATAGGGCACCATGCCGAAGAGTTCCGGTGTAATCCAGCGATAGCTGGCGGGCAGGCCGATGAAGTGGGTATCGCCTTGGCGGGACAAAATGCGCTCGGAGGCATTAAGCGTCCGCATCACGTCGTAATAGGCATGAAGGGACTTCTTGGAGACGTTGGCCAGAAACAGCCTTTCATCCGTTCCAGAGAGTAAATACTCCCCGCCTTCGCCCGCCAACGTGTTGGTGGTATCGTTAAAGAGTTTCTCAATGCAGGAGGGGCCTTCAAGCCGCTCGACTTCGAACCTTTCGGCAAAAAGTTGAACGCCGTTATTTTCAGTAGACAGGATATGTTTCTTTTCCAAAGCCGTTTGGATATAGGCCAAAGTCTCGACCCGTGGCTTGACGGACCCCTGTTCGATCAGGACCAGACTGCGGGTTGATATCCCCGCCGCCTCAGCCAAATCCTTTTGCCGCCAGTTCAGCAACCCCCGCGCCGCGCGTATCTGTTCAATGCTAATCATGCGCATATTATATCATAAAAAATGATAAAAAGAAATGAAGCATCATAATATATGATATAACAATCTATTAAGATGATAGATGAAAGCATTTGAGTTTGATACGGTCGAGGAATTAAGGCTGCCCGGTGTGGCCAACCCAATCATATAAAAGGGAAAAAGATTATGGCTGACACAAAAAACAAAGCGCTCGAACAATTTATTCAGACTTCGACGGAAATGATGGTCGCGCTTATGAAACAGAAGCCGATGGCGGGTTTGGAGGCCATCACCAATGGAGAAGATTTCTGGAGCTTTAGGCGGTTTCCACCGCACGATAAGTTTTATTCAAACCGGAGAGCTATATTTGCTATTAGAAAGCCGCGTCAAGGCTTTTCAAAATGCATGAATCTGTTCGGTCGTCCGGCACCATTTGCTTTTGTCGCTTTCTGTGCGCAGGAGAATGGCGAAGTTGCCGGTGCTGTATTAAGTACGCGATTGCGTCTGGCTCCACCGAGCCGCATTGGTCTTCATAACGGATTTCTTTATAATGTGACGTTAGGTTCGTTTTCTGCCGGAACGGAAACCCATCCTATGCAGCCTGAGAAAATGGCCCGCGAAATTGCGTCGCTGTTGTTGAAAGCAGTATCGTAATCTTCCGAGGTGCCATAAAAAAGGCGGA
>JBFWLD010000073.1:0-8990 GCA_050252315.1 Bdellovibrionales bacterium | reverse complement strand
ATGGCCGTCTCGTAAATATCCGCGCCTTTATCCAGCCGCCATCGCCTTACGATATTCTCGACAATCACGATCGCGTCATCGACCAGAATGCCGATGGAAAAGATCAGGGCGAACAGGCTGACGCGATTGATGGTATAGCCCATGATCCATGCGGCAAACAGCGTCAGAAGGATTGTGACCGGGACCACGATCATGACCACGACACCCTCACGCCACCCAATGGCGGCGGTGATGAGAATAACGATGCTGAGGGTCGCCAAAATAAGATGGAAAATAAGTTCGTCAGCCTTTTCCGTAGCGGTTTCACCGTAGTTGCGCGTAACCGAAAGCGTCAGGTCTGCGGGGACCAATCTGGCCTTGACGACCTCCAACCGTTCAAGAAGATTGTTTGCAACCGTAACGGCATTGGCGCCTTTGCGTTTGGCGAAAGCCAACGTTACGGCGGGAAAACGCGACAATTTCCCGTCCTCTTGTTTAAGCATGTCCCACACCCGCGCCTGAGCCTGCGCGCCCCCGACGCTAACGCGGGCGACATCCTTGACATAGACGGGTCGCCCGTCGCGCGTCGTTAAAAGCAGCAAGCCGACATCCGGAACGCCCTGCAAGGTCTGCCCTGCCACGACCGGAAGATGCCGATCGTCCTGCGTAAACGCGCCGACCTGAAACGATCGGTTGGCTTGTGTGATTTTATCGACAAGTTGGTTAAGCGTGACGCCGTATAAGGATAATAACTCCGGGTCCGGCTCAATCCGGATTTGGCTGGGCTCGCCGCCGACGATATAGTTCGTCCCTACATTGTCGGTTTTGATCAGTTCGTGCTGCAATTCTTGCGCCACCTGAAACAGGCTGTTGTCGTCCCAACGCCCGGCGGCTTCGGGAGTCGGCGAAAGCGTCAGCGTCAAAATAGCGACGTCATTAATGCCCCGTCCGATAATGACGGGCTCGGGAATGCCTTTGGGTAGGTCCCCGATATTGGCGCGTATTTTTTCATGCACGCGCATCAGCGCCGTGTCCTGATCCGTGCCGACGAAGAATCGAGCGGTCGTTACGACGCGATCATCTTCGGATTGGGAATAAACATGCTCGACCCCGTCAATGCCTTTGACAATATCTTCAAGGGGCCGCGTGATCAGTTCGACTGCGTCGTCGGCTTTATAGCCATTGGCTGTCACCATAATATCGACCATCGGCACGCTGATTTGAGGCTCTTCCTCGCGGGGCAGTAGGCGCTCGGCCATCAGGCCGATGGCGAGGCTGGCAATCAGGATCAGCGGCGTAAGCGGCGACCGCAAAAAGATTTGGGTCAAACGACCGGAAAGCCCAACTCTCATGGCACCACCACAGAATCATTGGCTTCAAGCCCGGCAAGGACTTCGGTCTGATTGCCCATTTTTTGCCCCGGCTGGACGACGATTTCTTCTCCGCCTTTTAAGCGAACAAAGAAAACGCCGCTACGTTTAAAGATAGCCGTGCTTGGCACTAAAAGGGCAGGGCGCTTGCCGGTCGAGATATAAACCCGCGTCCGTTCGCCTACAAAATAATTTTCTAAATCGGGCACGGAAATATCGGCGATAACGCGGCCATTCTTGATTTCCGGATAAACGAGTCGGACCGACCCGGTTTGCAGCTTTTGGGAATCCTCCTGTTCGACCAAGCCACGGCCTCCCAGTTGAATGGAATCCCCGGCGCGAATGGATTTGGCGTGCCGTTCCGGAAGCTCGACACGAAGGATATAATCTTCCTGCGACAGCGTGGCGATCGTCTCGCCGGGCATGACCACGCTGCCGACCGCGACAGGAATTTTTAAAATGCGTCCGGCATTCGGCGCGGTGACCACGCCCTCGGCGGATTGTTGCTGGACTTCCTGCCGTCCGGCTCCGGCAGCGCGCAACGCATTTTCAGCCACCTCCAACGCGCTTTTCGTTTCATCCAGCCGCGCTTGCGTTCCATATCCCGTGCGGCGTAATTCCTTGGCCCTTTCGTAATCCAACTTGGCCTTTTCATAAGTTGCCCGCGCGGCATCCTGTTGCGCGGCCAGTCCCCGACCCTTAATCGCCAGCTTAACGTCGCTGATAACGGCAATTTTGTCCCCGGCCTTTACGGCATCGCCTTCTTTGACAAAAAGATTTTGGACAGTGCCGTCGATGCGCGCGCGCGCCTGAACGCTTCGGACGGATTCGATGGTCCCGATGACGGCTTTGCGATCATCAACCATCTGGCGCGTGACGGCAACCTCTCCGGCATGGGCCAACAGGGGCCACAGGATCGCAGGCAAAGCGAGCAGGGAATGGGCAAAAGGCTTCATGGGGTAAGTCTCCTTATGAATCGCACGCCTATCATGCCCCTTGACGACAATATTAGCAAGTGCTAATTTAGAAACTATGAATATAAAATCCTTTTGTGCCCGCGCTGAACAGGCCGCCTGTTTGATGAAGAACCTTGCCAATGCGCATCGGCTGATGATTTTGTGTCGCCTGCATCAAGGCGAATGCAGCGTCGGCGCATTGGAAAGCACGGTTGCGATCGCCCAGTCGGCCCTGTCGCAGCATTTGGCGCGGCTGCGAAGGGATGGTATCGTCACGACACGACGGGAGTCGCAGACAATCTATTATCGTCTGGCGGACGAGCGCACGGCTAAAATGATTAAGGAACTTTATGCCCTTTATTGCGACGGTACCCCCACCCCTGCCAAACGAAGGAGGCTTCGATGACTATAGACAGCGCCGTTTTTCTTTTTGCCGGAATTGTGAATCTGATCGGCATTGTGCTGAGCTTGCTTTTCAGTCCGTATTGGTTGATTCTTTGCGCGTTGGTTAGCTTGAATATGATGCAGGCCTCGTTCACGGGGTTTTGTCCGCCTGCCTATCTGTTTCGTAAATTGGGCCTGAAGCCGGGCCCGGCCTTTTTCAAGAAATAAGGATCTTTCGATGGCGCGTTTTTCCTCTTTGCTGATGTTGGGGCTGTTGGTGGCCTCGTCCTCAGCCATGGCCGAATCCCAAACGCTTGAGCAAGCCATGGCCGCCGCCTACGAACGTAACCCGTCTTTGCAGGCCCAACGCGCCAAGCTTCGCGCCGCGGATGAAAAGGTTGCTCAGGCGTTAAGCGGATGGCGGCCCAACATTGAAGCCTCGGCGGGCCGGGGGATTTCGCGACAAAAGATCGACGACAGCACGATGTACCCGGACTCGAAAACCCTTGCCCCGCGCGACGTGGGCATCACGGTTCAACAGCCGGTGTTCAGCGGGTTCAAGACCGTGGCGGGTGTGCGCGCTGCGGATGCGCAGGTGGAAGCCGAGCGCGCGTTTTTAGAAACAGCCGAACAGGATTTGCTATTCAGCGCAGCCCGAGCGTATCTTGACGTGGTCCAAGCGCAAAAGGTGCAAGAACTGATGCGTAAAAACGAAGAGGTCCTGCGGCAAGAGCTAGACGCCACGCAAAGCCGGTTCGCCATCGGCGAAGTCACGAAAACCGATATAAGCCAAGCCCAAGCCCGCCTGAACGTGGCGCAGGCCCAGCGTATTCAGGCCGATGGCGATCTAACAGCCCAACGCGCGACCTATACGCGCGTGATCGGCGAAGTCCCGCAGGAACTAACCCAGCCGAGCCTGACCTTTCAAGGGCCGCACTCTTTGGATGAAGCCCTGTCTTTAGCGTCGTCGCGCCATCCGCAGGTCCGCGCTGCCGATTACGCTAAGCAAGCCGCGAAGGAGCAGGTGACTGTGACCCAAGGCAATCTGTTGCCGGAAGTTTCGATTGTCGGCTCCATGTCGCGCAATTGGGAGCAATCCATAACCCTACCCGATCAGCAGGACAGCTCTACAATCATGGCGCGCGTGACGGTGCCGCTTTATAAAAGCGGCGCGGATTATGCGCGTTCCCGTGCGGCCAATGAAACGGTGGTCCAAAAGGGTATGGAACTTGCCGACGCCCGCGCCCGCGTCCGCGAAGGCGCAATCACGGCGTGGCAGGCCTTAACGACGGCGCGTGCGACGATCAAAGCGAATGAGTCCGGTGTCAAAGCAGCGGAACTTGCGCTTTACGGGGTACAGGAAGAATCGAAAGTTGGAACGCGAACGGTTTTGGATGTCTTAAACGCCCAGCAAGAAGTGTTGAATGCTAAAGTCAATCTTGTCCGTTCCCACCATGACGAAGCCTTAGCCATCTTGCAGGTCCGTGCCGCGATCGGCGATCTTTCCGCTGCCTCACTTAAGCTGCCGGTCGATCTGTACAATCCCAAAGCCCATCTCGATCAGGTGCGCGGCCAATGGTTCGGTACGGGCGGTTCGTAGGCGTTGGCGATCATATGCGCGAATGGGTTACAAACGTAATCGAGTGAAACGATCGTTTCTATTCGCAAGCATTCTATCCTATTCATAAAATATACACCGGTGTGGATAGGAAACTTTTTATTAGTGGATAGGAAACTTTTTATTAAGAGTTAAGTCGTCTTTGTAAAAGTATAAGTATTTATGAGCAACGATTTATTTAGATTTCTAACGTAACGTTTAATCTCTGGTTACGGCACTCACCCCTCCTTTCAGGTTTCCTCATGACGATTTTTTTTCATCGTTCAAGAACGGTGCTTCTCCTCCTCATAGCGCCGTTAGCTCTTTCCTCGCAGCAAGCGTTCGCTGCTTCTAATGTACCAGATGCAGGCGTTTTGTTGCACCAGTTCCAGCAAATAACGCCGCCACCGGCCCCAACATTGGCTCCCCCGCCAAAGGTTGCGGAAGAACCAACCCTTCCGCCGAAAGACCCAAGCCTTCGCATTCATGTGACGGACTTTGAAATCGAGTCCCATATTTTTTCTCAGGAAGAACTCAAAGCGCTTATTCAAGATAGCATCGGAAAAGACCTAACCTTTGCGGAGTTGCAAGCATTGGCTCGAAAGATTGGTCAGTATTATCGAGATCACAATTATTTTGCGCGTGCCATTTTACCGCGCCAAACCATTAAGGACGGCATTGTCCGGATTGTCGTTATAGAAAGTACCTTAGGGCAAATCAAAATCGACTCGTCTCCCGAAACGCGTGCGAATGCGGATCTAGCGCATGATGTTGTGGCGGCAAGAGCTGAGCCGGGTCAACCTTTACGCCCTGATGAGCTGCGGGAAGGCGTTGCGCGGTTGAATGAGATTCCTGGATTTTCCGCAGCAGCCGAATTGCAACCCGGAGCCAACGACCGAGAAACAGACGCGGTTGTCAAGGTTACGGACAAAAAGATTGTTAGTGCTTCACTTCAGGAAAATAACGAGAGTTCTCGGTCGGTCGGTCGATTTCGTACGATTGCCGTCGCCACACTTAATAATGCGACAGGCAGAGGCGACCAAACTTCCGCGCTTATCGTTCAAAGCTATGGAAGCACCTATGGTCGTATGGCGGTAACCGCGCCTGTTCATGCCTCAGGTCTTACCCTTGGCCTCAATACATCGGCGATGACGTATAATGTCGATGAAGATTTTAGTTCAACCGATCAGGATGGCTATGCTTATACCGGCGGCATGACAGCGCTGTATGCTTTGCAGCGCGCTATTGATCACAGTGTCAATCTTACAGCTTCCTATGACTACAAGAGGCTGGAGAATTCAATCCTTGATCTTAACAGCAGCTCAAAAGAAATTCATGTCGGCAGTCTTGGCGCGATGGCCTTATTTGCAGACCACGTTCTGGCAGGAGGAACAACATCGTTCAACGCCTCGATCACGACAGGCCAACTGAATCTACATGGCAATGAAGGAAATTACAATCAGGACCAAGCCAGCGCCCGCACAAATGGCCTGTACGGAAAAGTCAATGTATCGGCCTCGCGACTTCAAAGTTTTAATGATGTGCATCAGCTCTTTATTTCCACCAGCGCCCAGCTTGCCCCTCAAAATTTAGATACCTCAGAACAAATGTCGCTTGGAGGCCCCGAAGGCGTACGCGCCTATCCGGTCAATGAAGCGATGGGGGATCAGGGGTTCTTGGGGCGCATCGAACTACGCCATAAGCTCAATGAATGGCTGAATTTATTTGATTTTTACGATGTAGGGTGGATTCAACAGCATCAAAGCACATGGAACGGGTGGGATTCAGGTTCTAATCTTTCCAATGATTATTGGCTGCATGGCATTGGTGTCGGCGTTTCTATTCATCCTATCAGTTATGCTGTTGTCAATGCGACGGTTGCCCATACCCTTGGTTCGAATCCGGGACGTATTGATGGCAAAGACAGCGATGGCTACGACGACCATCTTCGTTTTTGGCTCCGAGCAAGTTTAACGTTCTAACCCTTTCCTTCTGTCTATTTTTGAGGCTTCACATGCCTATCCGCAAAATGAAAAAACATAATCTCGTTCTTCCGTGTACCCTTGCGAGCATTTTTTTATTGATGAACGGAGCGGCTTTGGCCGCCGTTGACGCGAATGCTTTGCCTACCGGAGCCTCTGTTGCCTCAGGCGATGTCTCGATTGCGCAGCAAGGCGCCAAGATGGAAATTACGCAAAGCACACAAAAAGCGATTATCAACTGGCAAAGCTTTGATGTAGGCAGCGAGGCCCAAGTCAATTTCACGCAACCTAACGCGAGCGCAATTGCTCTGAACCGTGTGATTTCATCGACGCCTTCGACGATTGATGGGCGCATCACGGCGAACGGACAGATTTGGTTAATCAATCCCGCAGGGATTGTTTTTGGATCGGGGTCTGTTGTTAATGCTGCGGGCGTTGTGGCCTCGACCATGGATATAACGGATCAGGATTTTCTAGACGGCAAATACAGTTTCAATCGAAATGGGACGACAGGCTCTATCGTCAATGCCGGTACGATCACGGCTGCGGATCAAGGCTATATCGCGCTTCTCGCGCCGGAGCTTCGAAACGAAGGCATCTTAAAAGCAAAGTTGGGAACCGTTGCTTTGGCCGCTGGCGAAACCGTCGTGATGACGATTGCGCAGGATGCCGACCATGCGGTTACCATCAAAGTCGATCCGGCGCAGGTTAAAACGTTGATCGAAAACCGCGCGGCGGTGTTGGCTCCGGGCGGGAGCATCGTGTTATCGGCGAAAGCCGCGGACCAGCTCTTTGGCGCTACGATTAAAAACACAGGCGTTATCGAAGCCGCCGGACTTACGGAAAAAGGCGGAACGATTCAGCTTGTTGGTGCCGATGAAATGGATAATGAAGGCACGATTGACGCCAGCGGGACGAGCGGTGGCGAGATCACGATCCAAGCAGCAGAAACAGGCTCAACGAATCTTGCCGGGACGATCAAAGCCGCTGGAAGCACGGGAACCGGCGGCAAGATTGTTGCAACAGGCGATACGGTTATTGTTGCAGAAAACACGAAAATAGACGCAACCGGCGAAACGGGTGGGGGAGAGATTGATATCGGCGGCAGTTGGGAAGGGCAGGACCCTTCGATTCAAGAAGCCACCTTCACCAAAGTCGCTGCTTCTGCTGTTTTGGACGCCAGCGCGTTGACCGAGGGAGATGGCGGCACCGTTGTGGTTAGATCCGATATCGCCAAGGAAGACAGTATAACCTTAGCCTATGGCACCTTTTTGGCGGAAGGCGGTGCCGATGGCGGCGACGGTGGCCGCATTGAAACATCCGGCCATTATCTTGAAACAACGGTGGCACAGGGAAGCGCCGCTGCCCCGAACGGCGTCGCTGGAACGTGGCTTTTCGACCCTTATAACGTCACGATTGACAGCAGCTCGAACACGGGCGGCAGTTTCAGCTCAGGCACATGGACGCCAACTTCAACATCGACACTTTTAGCATCGTCTATTGAAAGTCTTTTGAACGCTGGCACAAACGTTGTTGTCACGACAGGTGCAAGTGGATCTGACCTTGGCGATATTATTGTTAACAGCGCCATTACAAAATCCAGCGGGAGTGCGGCCTCGTTAACGTTGAGCGCTGCCGATAACGTCACGTTAAATTCCGCGATTTCAAGTTCCAGCGGAGCCCTTAATCTCAATTTTTATGCGGACAGCGATCACAATGGCACCGGCATTGTCCTTTTGTACAGCGATCTTACAACCAATGGCGGCTCCGTTTCTTTCGGCGATGGGACAACCATTACACTGAACGGCGTCGCGAATACGTTGGTCGGCGGTGATTTGTATATCGGTGGCGGCAGCGCGCAAAGCATCTCAACAAACGGCGGCGACATAGCCGTTAATGGACAAGTCCTTATTGCCAATCCAAACGGATTGTCGATGGATACGAATGGTGGAGACGTTACTTTCGCCAGTCTTGTCGATTCCGGCAATTCCTATTCTTTGGTATCGAGCAGCCAAATAAGCTGGTCAAGCGCGGTTTCATCCGCTGCAAGTTGTACGGTAAGCGGCGCCACCCCGACCTGCGGCGCCAATACCGGCGACACCTATCTTGCGACCGTAACCTCTCGTCTTGAAAACGCGGTAGTTACCATGACAACCTATGTCAGCGGTAATTTCCAAGCAGCTTGGTTAGGAGGTAAACGTGTTGTAGGCATTGGGACGAACGCTCTTTGGCGTTGGGTCACCGGTCCCGAAGGATTGGAAGACAGCGGTAAGGGCCAAGCTTTCTTTACGCAGAACGGAAGCGATGTAGTCAATGGAAGCAGCGGTACCTCGATTGACGGCGCGTACACGAACTGGAATTCCGGAGAGCCGAACAATTATAATGGATCCAGCCTTGCCGATGCCTCTGAAACAGTCCTTCAAACGCTGGGTTCCAGCGGACGATGGAACGATTTGTCCGGAGACAGCACGACATCGGTTAATTACTATGTCAAAGAAACCAATCTTGCCGATTCACCTTTATCCATAAACGCCGGGGACGGCTCGGTCACGTTTGGCGGAGCGGTTGGTACGAATAAGGCGCTTAGTTCTTTATCGGTAACAGCAGGCACGACCGCCATTAATGGCGGCGCCGTCACCACCGATGGGGCGCAGACCTATAACAGTCCTGTAACGCTGGGCAGCGCAAGCACAACATTGACCGTCAAATCCGGGAACTTTAC
>JBFWLD010000072.1:0-9048 GCA_050252315.1 Bdellovibrionales bacterium | reverse complement strand
TGGGGGCTTAGGCTCTCTTGGATGTTTTGTTTTGGGTCAGGGACTCCAGTTCCGTCGGCAAGGCATTCGCCATGGCCGAAATGGAACCGGCGCCAAGGCAAATGACATAATCGCCTTCTGTGGCCATTTTATGGATGGTTTCAGCCAAATCCTGCGGGCTGGTAAGGGCATAGACATCGCGATGGCCGTGGGCGATCAGGCCTTCGACCAGCGCTTCTTTAGACGCCCCTTCGATAGGTTGTTCGCCCGCGGGATAGACATCCGCGACGATCACGCAATCTGCGTCGTTAAAGCTGGTGCAAAAATCGGCAAACAGGTTGGAAAGACGCGAATAGCGGTGCGGCTGCATCACGGCGATCACGCGGCCTTTGTCACCTTTGGCCTGTAAAGCCGCCTTAAGCGTTGTCGCGATTTCCGTGGGATGGTGGGCGTAATCGTCGATGATGGTGACGCCGCCGACCTTGCCGGTGCAGGTAAAGCGGCGTTTGACGCCCCGGAATTTTTCTAAGGCGCGGCGCATGACCTCTTCGCTGAACCCAAGCTGCCAGCCGATGGCCAGCGCCGACAGAATGTTTTGGACATTGTGCTGGCCGATGACCGGCAGGTGCAGGTCGGCGATAATCGTCGTTGTATCGGTTTTGCGGCAGGTAAAATGAACGTCAAAGTGCGACCCATCCGTGTCCGCTTTAAGATTGACGGCGCGCACGTCGGCTTGAGGCGACAGGCCGTACGTCACGATTTTTCGATCTTTGACTCGGGCGATCATGGCTTGAACTTCGGGATGATCCACGCACAGTACGGCAAAGCCGTAGAACGGAATATTCTCGACAAAGGTCGTATAAGCCTGCCGAACCGCATCGAAATTTTTGTAATGATCCAAATGCTCCGGATCCATGTTCGTGACGATGCAGATCGTAGCCGGAAGTTTGGTGAAGCTGCCGTCGGATTCGTCGGTTTCCACGACCATCCATTCGCCGGAGCCCAACCGCGCATTGGTGCCATAGGCGTTGATGATGCCGCCATTGATGACGGTGGGGTCCAGCCCGGCTTCGTCGAAAAGCGTCGCCACCATGGAGGTCGTTGTGGTCTTGCCGTGCGTGCCGCCGACGCCGACCGACCATTTCAGGCGCATCAACTCGCCCAGCATTTCCGCGCGGCGGACAACGGGAAGAAAGGCGGCACGGGCCGCGACGACTTCAGGATTGTCTTTTTTGACGGCGGAGGAAATCACGATCACACCGGCCTCGCCAAGATTTTCGGCTTTATGTCCAATGGCGATAGGGATGCCTTTGTCGCGCAGGCGCCGGACATTGGAGTTTTCGGTAAGGTCACTGCCTTGGACTTTATAGCCAAGGTTGTGCAGGATTTCGGCAATGCCGCTCATCCCGATGCCGCCGATTCCGACGAAATGGAGAATCCCGACATCAAGTGGGCTGAAGTTCCGGCTGAAATGTTCGTGACGAGGCGTTGTATCAATCATTGTAAAATTCGCGTGTTGAAAGGGCTAGGTTGTTTTCGTTTCCCGAGCTGTCCGGATTGGAGGCCCATCCGGCCAAGGATTTCGGAGTCGGCAATCCGACGGTTTCGTAAAGGGCATCGGCCAGCGCGTCGGCGGCGCTGATGGTTCCCCACGCTCGCGCGGCGGCGGCGGCTTTGGCTAAATTGCTGGGCAGGGACAAAAGCGCTTCCAACCGGACGGCCAGCGCTTCGGGGGTAAAGGAATCTTGCGGAATGATCCAGGCACCGCCTGCTTGTGCCACGGCTTGCGCATTGGCTTTTTGCTCGCCCGCATGGCCGTACGGGAAGGGCACGAGGATAGAGGGGCGTCCCACGGCGGTAAGCTCGGCAATCGCGCCGCCGCCGCTCCGCCCGATAATAAGGTGCGCTTGCGCCATACGTTCGGGAACGTCCGTGAAAAAGGGCGCAACTTCGGCCAGAATACCGGCACCGGCAAAGGCGGCCTTGGTATCTTCCAAATCATCGCTACGGCATTGTTGGGCGATAACGATCCGGCGGCGCATAGGCTCCGGCAAAAGCGTGAGCGCTTTAGGGACGACCTGTCCGAAGATTGACGCGCCCAAGCTGCCGCCCAATACGAGTAAGCGGATCGGCCCGTCTTCCGTGAAGGCGGGGTAGGGGGAGGCTCGATGCGCAGCAAAGGCCGGGCGGACCGGATTGCCGGTATGCACGATTTTAACGGAAACGCCTTGAGCCACGCCTTCGACGGCAGGAAAAGACGTCGCCAGCAGCTTGGCCATGGGCAGCATCACCTTGTTCGCGCGTCCCAAAACGGCGTTTTGTTCATGCAAGATAAGGGGAACGCCCACGCGTGAGGCTGCATATAAAAGCGGGACCGAAGGATACCCACCGAATCCAACGACGGCTGCGGGTTTCAGTTTTTTAATCAGGCGAGCGGCCTGCAAGGTGCCGACGCCCATTTTGACGATGCTGACGGCCTTGCCGATCAGGCTCTTGCCAAGCGCGCAGGCCTGAACGCGGTGAACCGGGACGGCGATGTCGTGGCTAAACTGTCCGCCGCGCGCGTCCGTGACAAAGTGAACCGCCGCGCCGCGGCCTAACAGCTCGCGCGTTAAGGCTTCAGCCGGAAAGACGTGCCCACCGGTGCCTCCGGCAGCCAAAAGAAACAAAGGCGAGGCGTTAAACATAACCCGAAATCCTGATGAATCGACCCATGCCCTCAATAGACCTCTTTTGGCGGCTTACTGCAAGGGGAAGGCTCGAAAAAACGACTCTTTTTACAGATCGGAAAGTCCGTATCGCTTACGAGTCAGCGCCAAAAGAAAGCCCATTTCAAGGGCCATGGACCATAAAGACGACCCGCCATAGGAAATAAAGGGCAAAGTCATACCTTTGGCAGGGATAAGACGCAGGGTCGAGCACAAATTAATGGCGGTTTGTGTCCCGAACTCGATGAGCAAACCGCTTACTGCCAGTAAAATGAACAGGTTGTTTTCGCCTCTTAACCGCCAAATGCCGCGCATCACGATGAAAGAAAACAGAAAAACGATGAGAAGCGTGCCGATCAGTCCCAGCTCTTCCCCGGCGACAGCAAAGATAAAGTCGGCATGTGCGTCCGGGATCGACATTTTAACGGTCCCCGAGCCGGGGCCCGTGCCGAAAACGCCGCCATTGGTAAAGGCTTCGATGGCCTTGTCGGTTTGATAGGTGTCGCCCGTATGATTCAGGAAACGGTCAAAGCGAGAGGCAAAATGCGGAAACATATAATAAGCGCCGCACAGGCACAGTACACCGACGACAGGCATGGCGCCGACCAGCATCATGGGCATGCCCGCCAAAAAGAACTGACCGAACCAGATGGTTGAGATCAGTATGGTCATGCCGATGTCGGGTTGGCCCAAAAGGCACAGAACGATAATGACGTAAAGTGCGGCATTGGTGCCCATGCCCGGAAAGCCGAGGCGCAAGCATTGGCGCGAAAAAAGCCATGCTGCCACGATGGCCAAGGCGGGTTTAATAAACTCGGACGGCTGAAAGGAAAAGCCGGGGAGATGGATCCAGCGTGTGGCCCCCTTGATTTCTTCCCCGACGAACAAGGTTGCCGCCAAGAGTGGGATAAAGACGGCCAGTACCAGCACGGCCAGCGTCTTGATTTGGCGCGAGGTTAAAAGCGAGATGACGAACATCAAAAAACAGGCGGGCACCAGCATAATCAGGTGGCGCTCGACGAAATAGAAATTGCTGAGCCCGTGTTTGACCGCAACGGCAGGCGTAGCGGCTTGGATCAGCAAGATGCCGACGCCCATTAACAGGATAACGGCGGCCAGTGTCCAACGATCGACGGTCCACCACCATTTCCCGATAACGGTTTGATCTGTGCGGGCGAGTTTAGGCATGGATTACCGCAGTTTTAAGGTGGACATGCCCACAAGGGCGAGGATGCAGGCGATAATCCAAAAGCGGATGACAACCGTGGGCTCGGACCAGCCAAGTTTCTCGAAATGGTGGTGCAGGGGGGCCATCTTGAAAATGCGCTTGCCCGTCATTTTAAAGGAAGCCACTTGAAGAATGACGGACAGCGTTTCCATCACGAAAAGCCCGCCGATGATAGCCAGAACGATTTCATGTTTGATGATGACGGCGATGCTGCCCAGCGAGCTGCCGAGCGCCAGCGATCCTGTATCGCCCATAAAAACTTGAGCAGGGGGCGTGTTGAACCATAAAAAGCCGAGGCACGCGCCGACCAATGCGCCGCAAAAAACGGAAAGCTCGCCTGCGCCGGGCACAAAGGCAATTTGCAGATAATTGGCGAAAACATAGTTGCCGACCAGATAAGAAATGACCCCGAAGCAAAGCGCGACGATCAAAACCGGAACCGTGGCCAGCCCGTCCAGCCCGTCCGTCAGATTGACGGCGTTACTCGCGCCGACCATGACGAACGTCGCGAAGAGAAGGAAAAAATCGCCCAGCGGAATCCATAAATCTTTGAAGAACGGGACGGCGACGGCATGCGTATGCGGGCCGTTGCCTGCCGTCGCCAAAATCATCCATGTCGCGGCGGCGGCAATAACGATCTGAACGGCCAGCCTGATTTTACCGGGGACGCCGCGCACGTTTCTTTTGGTCAGTTTTTGATAATCGTCGGCAAACCCGACAAGGCCGAAGCCGCTGGTCACGAGCAGAACGATCCAAGTGTACATATTGGTCAAATCCGCCCAGAGCAGGGTGCTGACAATCACGGAAATCAGAATCATCAGACCGCCCATTGTGGGCGTGCCTTTTTTCTTTAAATGGGTTTCGGGGCCGTCTTCGCGGATGGGTTGGCCTTCGCCTTGTTTACTGCGCAGCCAGCGGATCAGGCGCGGTCCCAGAACGAAACAGATCAGCAAGGACGTTAAAATCGCGCCACCTGTCCGAAAGGTAATATAGCGGAACAGGTTGAAAGCGATAAACGCGTGGGCATGAGGCGAAAAAAGATGATAAAGCATGGGCGGGGCCTTTGAGCTTAGGAGGCTCTTTTGTTTTGTGTTTTATTCCGGGTTTCATGCAGTGCATGAATAATTTTTTCCATATGCATACCGTGCGAGCCTTTGATCATCAGGATGTCGCCGTCGCGCAAATCGTCGATCAGACAGGCGGCTAAGGCCTCGCTGTCCTCGCGCAGCTTGCCTTGCATGGTCGTCGGCAGCAGGGCGTGCAAATGGGCCATCAACTCGCCGCAGCAATAGACGAGGTCAATGTTGTTTTCGAAAATCGTTTCCGCCAAGCCGGTATGCAGCGCCACGGCGGTTGGGCCAAGTTCGCGCATATCGCCCAGAGCAAGAATGCGTCGGCCTTCGCCTTGCGGTTTCATGCGGCCCAAAACGTTGATGGCGGCTTTGGTCGAAACAGGGCTGGCGTTGAAGCTTTCGTCGATTAAGGTTAGGCTTCGCTCGTCGTCAATTTGAACGATTTGACGCGTGCCTCGGCCTTCGGGGGGGCGATAATCGGTCAGCGCGTCGATGCACAAGGTCAAGTTGGCGCCTAAGGCCGCGCAGGTTAGCAAGGTCCCCAGCGCGTTAAAGGCCAGATGCTCACCCGGCGCGGTCAGACGATAAGACAGCTTGTCACCCAGAATAACGGCCTCAACCGTGGTGCCTAAATCGTCGGATCGCAGGGAAACCAGCCGTGCATCGCTTTTGGGATGACGTCCGAAGGAGAGAATTTTTTTCAAGCCGTGCGCCTTGGCCGCTGCATGAAGGCGGTCGTAATGTGCCGTATCGCGATTGAGAACGACGGTGCCGTTCGTCTCCATGCCTTCGAAAATTTCAGCCTTGGCATCGGCAATAGCCTCGGTGGTTTCGAAATATTCAAGATGAACGGCTTCGATGTTGGTAATCAGCGTGACCTGAGGTTTGACCTCGCGGGACAGGGGCCCAAGCTCGCCAGCATGGTTCATGCCGATTTCAAAAACGCCGTACCGCGCGGTTTCAGGCAGCCGCGAAAGGGAAAGCGGAACCCCCCATTGATTGTTCAAACTGCCTTGCGTGGCATAGGTAGCATCGTTTGCACCGAGCATGAGCCGCAATTGTTCCTTGCTGCTTGTTTTGCCGACCGATCCGGTCACCGCGACAATGCTGGCTTTTGTTCTTGCGCGCCCGGCGCGGCCAAGATCCTGAAGCGCGGTAAAAGTGTCTTCTACAAAAATAAGCGGTGAATCCGGAGAGACTTGCGGCGGTTGACTGTCCACGATGGCAGCCGCCGCGCCTGCCTCAAACGCCTTATGCACAAAAGCGTGGCCATCCAGCGATGGGCCCTTGATCGCAATAAAAAGATCGCCGGGTTTAGTGGTGCGGCTGTCGATGCTGACGCCGTTCGCGGTCCATTCTTGGGCATGTAAGCTGCGGCCCTGCACGGCGCGTAAAATATCTTCGGCTGTCCATAAGTCTGTCATAAGAGTCCCAGTACCTTTCGTGCTTCCTGCGCGTCGTTGAAGGGCAGGACCTTGTCGCCGATAATTTGGCCTTCTTCATGGCCTTTACCGGCAATAATAAGAACGTCGCCCGAAGAAAGGGCGTGGATGCCGTGCGCGATCGCCTCAGCGCGATCGCCGATTTCGCACAAAGTCGGGCTTTCCGGATGGCCTTGCATAATATCGCGGCGAATGGCGGCGGGCTCTTCGCTGCGCGGATTGTCATCGGTCACGATCACGTTGTCGGCCAGCTTTTCTGCGATTTCCCGCATTTGCGGGCGTTTGCCTTTGTCCCGGTCGCCGCCGCATCCGAAAAGAACATGCAGCTTGGCGCCTTTATGCGCCGCGACATGCGGGCGCATGGTTTCCAGCACGTTTTCAAGAGCGGCAGGCTTGTGGGCGTAATCGACAAAGACGCTCCCCCCAGAGGCGCTCTTGCCGATAAACTCCAGCCTGCCGGTTACGCAAGACAGTTTTTCCATGCCCGCGATCATTTTTTCCGGATTTTCGCCGCTGCCGATGGCCAGCGAAAGCGCGCACAGGCTGTTAAAAATCTGGAACGTGCCGATAACGGGCAACAAGATTTCATACGGCTTGCCGAACAGCTCGAACCGGACCGTCTGCCCGTCGGAACGCGGCTCGTGGCTCAGGAGTTTCAAATCCTTTCCCTCAAGCCCAAAGCTAAAGGTCCGGATTTTTCGCGCATCGCACACCGCGCACAGATCTTCATATTCCGGAATGTCGGCATTCAAAACAGCGGTGCCGTCCGGGCGCAACAATGTGCTGAACAGGCGCAGCTTGGCTGAAAAATAAGCCTGCATCGTTTCGTGATAATCAAGGTGATCGCGCGACAGATTGGTAAAAGCGGCCACATTGATTCGTACATGATCCAGACGGCGCAGCTCAATCCCGTGGCTTGAAGCCTCCATCGCAAGATGCGTGGTGCCTTCACCTGCCAGGTGGTCCAGCGTTTGATGCAAAGTGATCGGGTCCGGCGTCGTCAGCGAGCCATACTGCGACCCTGTGGGCGAGACAAGCCCCAGCGTACCCAAACTGGCCGCATGATGCCCCGCATGTTCCCATAAAGAGCGCGTGAATTGCACGGTCGAGGTCTTGCCGCTGGTGCCGGTTACGGCGGCGATAATCTGCGGCTGGCGCGGGTAAAAGCGGCTGGCGATTTTGGTCAGCGCCCGTCGGACGTCTTTAACGCGAACGCAAGGTGTCGAGGCCGGAAGCGTCACGCTCTGCATTTGTTGATCGACGACGAGGGCTGCCGCGCCTTTGGCCAAGGCCTCGGGGATAAAGGCCGCACCGTCCATTTTCGTGCCGGGGACAGCGATAAACAAATCGCCGGGTTTAACTTTGCGTGAATCCGAAGCCAGACCGCTGATTTCGCAATCGTCACCTTCGATCAAAGTCGTTTCATCGCGCTCTATTAGATTCGACAGCCGCATAATCATTAGTCTCGTTAGTGACGTTTAAAGCTTCCAGTACTTCCGATCCCAGAGGTTTCAAAAGCTGGCGTTCCGTTGCGGCCATAACATCCGGTTCGACGGGAGGGAGATTAAGAAGCGGTCCGATCTGACTAATGACATGCGCCACCACAGGGGCCGCCGTCCATCCGCCTGTTGCAAAGCCGTATGTTTTGGCGTTTCCTTTTGGGTCGTCCAAAAGGGCAAAGACAAGATAGCGCGGCGCGTTCGCCGGGAAAACCCCAAGAAACGAAGAAATACGCGCATTATCATTATAGCGGCGACCGGAAATTTTATCGGCTGTTCCTGTTTTGCCCCCGACGAGATAGCCGGGAACATCGGCCTTTTTGCCGGTGCCTTCGGTGACGACAAGGCGCATCAGCGCGCGCATTTGCGCGGAGGTTCGTTCGGAAAGGACACGAATTTTCTTTTGGTTTTGAAGGGTTTTCTCGTTTTGTTTCAGAAGAGTAGGCTTAACAAGCATCCCGCCATTGACCAAGGCAGCCCCGGCGGAGGCAAGCTGGACGGCATTAACGGCGATCCCGTGGCCAAAAGAGACGGTCATGGTTGTGGTGTCTTTCCACGCCGACGCGGCGGGAACGATCGGGCTGCCGATTTCCGGGATTTCCAGATCCAGACGGCGTGTTAACCCTAAGCTGGAAAGAAAAGCCTTTTGCCGGGCGGTGCCGACTTTTTCCGCCATGCGCGCGGAACCGATGTTTGACGATTCCATAAAGATCTCGGCGACATTCAGCCAATGTTTGGAAGGATGAAAGTCGCGAATGGTCTTGTTGCCGATTTGAATGTTCTGGGTGGTGTCAAAACGATCGGAAGGGCGGATCAGGCCTGATTCAAGAGCCAACGCCGTATTGAAGCTTTTAAAGGTCGATCCCATTTCATACACGCCGAGCGTGGCGCGGTTGAAGCGGGCATTGTCGCCAGCATCGCCTGCATTTTGCGGATCGAAATCAGGCAAGGACACCATGGACAGGATTTCGCCGGTATGGACATCAAGGATGATGCCGGTTGCGCCGATGGCTTGATATTCCTCCAAAGCCTGCGACAACTCACGATGCAAGATGGTTTGCAGGCGAATGTCGATGGAGGTGACAATCGGCTCCTGATGGTTTTGAAGCTCGGCGTTTT
>JBFWLD010000071.1:0-9075 GCA_050252315.1 Bdellovibrionales bacterium | reverse complement strand
CCCGGCGGCTCCATCCCGGCCCACGGACGCTTTTTAGGCTGGGGCTTAGGCGGAGGAAGCTCATAACGATCGGACAGTTCTTCCTCAGGAGCAGGTTGAGGTTGAACGTGTTCCTGATCAAGCCGCTCCTCAAAGAGGCGAGCTTCTTTCTCGCGCTCTCTCGCCTCGGCCATTTCGTGAATGAAGCGGACCAAATCAACCATCGAACCCTCCTTCCCTTATTTATTATAGGAACGAAAAGGTCCTTTTTCAACCAGTGCGCCAAAAACAAAAAAGGCCCGCAACCCTGCGAGCCTTTTCTTAACGCCTAAAAAAACAGCGATTACGAAGCCTTACGAGCCATCGCCTTTTCCATAGCCTTACGAACCTTAAGCGCATCTTCGGAAAGACGGCTCTTGCGCGAGCCCATCACCCAAGCGTCAATACCGCCATTATGTTCGATGGTGCGAATACCGTTAGCGGTCAAACGCAGGGTCACAGCCTTGCCCAGAATATCAGAAGGGAAAGAGCAAACCTGAAGGTTGGGCTGCCAGCGACGACGCGACCTGTTATTCGCGTGGCTGACATTATTGCCAAAATGCGGCTTCTTGCCGGTTACGGAGCATACACGTGCCATATTTTCCTCGGCGGGAGAACGGTCCCGCTACCCTAGTGCAGTTCAAAACTTATCGAAAAGAAAGCGCCGATTCGCTGATTTAAGCGAGTCAAAGCGCAGAAAAATCATTCCGAGCGGCGATTTATAGGGGCCCCGCTGCCCCGAGTCAAGGTTTAGGATGCATTTTTCCTTTGCATCCGGCCATAAAATAGTTAACGCCCGCCCGCCCCTTAGACAAAACAAACGCGCCTTGCATAGGCTTATAAACAAGCCCGGTGCAGTCCATAGCCTCAATCCCCAGCGAGGCCCACAAATTAACCATTTCGGAAGGCCGAACGAACCGATCCCAATCATGCGTGCCGGGCGGCACCCATCCCAGCACATATTCGGCCATCACGACCCCCAGCAAAAAGCTACGTTTCGTACGATTGAGAGTCGCCACCATAATCACGCCGCCGGGCTTCAACAAAGTGGCCAACGCAGTCATAAAAGATTTCAGATTCGCGACATGCTCGACGATTTCGAAAGCTGTAATCAAATCGAATCGCTCGTCGGTTTGAGCCAAGGACTCGACCGTCTCTTGTCTATAATCTATACCCAACCCCTCAACCTTGGCGTGCGCTTGAGCGACTTTGATCGCGTCGAAAGAAGCATCAATACCGACAACCCGCGCGCCTTCCCGCGCCATACTTTCTGCCAAAAGGCCGCCGCCGCACCCGGCGTCCAGCACGCGCAGCCCCTTTAAAGGCACAGGCATTTGCTGGCGAATATAGTCCATTCGCACGGGCCCCAGCGCATGAAGCGCCCTAAAAGAACCGCGCGGATTCCACCATTGATCGGCCTGAGCCGAAAACCGAGCGACCTCTTCCTCACTCACACTGGCAGCATTTTTGATCATCATTGCAATTAATCGTAAAAAGGATATTGGCGAACCGACCTATTATGTCATAGCATAGAATTCTTCATTAGAGTCCCAAAAGCAAACGGTTTTCATAAAAAATGGCTTTAATCGTAGCAAAATTCGGCGGAACGTCGGTCGGAGACATCGACCGTATCAAGAATGCCGCAAGCAAAGTCGCGCAGGAAATCCGGCGCGGCAACAAAGTTGTGGTCGTCGTTTCGGCGATGGCAGGCGTGACGGATCAGATGATCGGCTATTGCCACAGCGTCACGCCGCACCCTAATCCGCGCGAACTTGACGCCGTGATTGCAACGGGCGAACAAGTCTCTTCGGGGCTGATGGCGCTGGCGTTGGAGCAACGTGGCATCAACGCGCGATCCTGGCAAGGCTGGCAAGTTCAGGTCCGCACGGACAGAGACCACACAAAGGCCCGCATTCTTGAAATTGAGGCCGCCCGCCTAAAGGAAAGAATCGAAAAAGGCGAAGTCCCGGTTCTCGCAGGCTTCCAAGGCGTCGCCGAAGACGGCAGCATCACAACGCTAGGCCGTGGAGGATCAGACACCTCGGCGGTCGCGCTGGCAGCAGCGCTAGGAGCAGACCGGTGCGACATTTATACGGATGTGGACGGCGTTTACACGTCCGACCCGCGCATTGTGACCAAAGCGAGTAAACTCTCACGGATTTCTTACGAAGAAATGCTGGAGCTAGCCTCGCTCGGCGCCAAAGTTCTGCAAACCCGCTCCGTTGAAATGGCGCTACGCTATCATATGCCGATTCAGGTTCTCTCAACCTTTGAAAACGCAATCGGCAGCGACCTGCCCGGCACCTTAGTGACAGAAGAGGACGAAACCATGGAAAACAACCCCGTCACCGGCATCGCGCATTCGCTGGGCGACGCCAAAATCACGTTGGCCGACGTCAAGGATTCCCCCGGCGTCGCGGCTTCCATCTTTGCCCCCTTAGCGCAGGCTGGAATCAATGTCGGTGTCATCGTCCAGACCGCCTCTAAAGACGGCAAAACAACGACGGTAACCTTCAGCGTCCCGCGGGATATGCTTAAACGCGCCGAGCAAATCATCAAAGCAGATCAAGAAAAAATCGGCTATCATGAGATGGTTTCCGATACGGACATCGCCAAAATTTCGCTTGTTGGCCTTGGCATGCGCAACCGCCCCGGCATTGCCGCTCTGATGTTCAAAACGCTGGCGGACAAAGGCGTCAACATCAAACTGATCGAAACCTCGGAAATTAATATCAGCGTTTTGATCGACCAAGAATATCTGGAGCTTGCCCTACGCGCCTTGCACACAGCGTTCGAGCTTGATGCAGAGTAAGCCACAAACCGTCCTCATCACCGGGGCCAATCGTGGCCTCGGCCTCGCCTTATGCCGACGCTATTTGCAACAAAACGACCAAGTGATCGCGACCTGCCGACAGCCGGACCGCGCCATCGAGTTACAGTCCTTAGCCCAAGAATTCCCACTGACGATTCTACCGCTGGATGTCACCGACACCGCGTCGCGACAGGCGCTCGCGCAAAAGCTTTGTGAAACACCGATTGACATCTTAATCAACAATGCGGGCCTGTTGTCCTCGACCTCTGCCGCCCCCAAGCCCGCGGACCAAAAATTCGGTGCCATAGATCCGGACGAATGGACCACCGTTTTACAAACCAACAGTATCGCGCCGGTGATGGTAACCCAAACGCTTTTGCCCAACCTTCGACGGTCAACCACCAGAAAAATCGCCATGATTTCCAGCCGCCACGGCTCCATCACCGAAATGGACAAAAATATCCCGCTGGCCTACGGCACCAGCAAAGCGGCCCTGAACGCGGCAACAAAGATTCTTTCTTCAGCTTTGCAAGACGAAAATTTTATAGTAGTAACCTTCAATCCGGGCTGGATGCGCACGGACATGGGCGGCCCAAGGGCGAATCTTTCACCGGAAGCCAGCGCAGCACGATTGGTCGGCTTGATTGACGACCTAACACCGGCTCAAAACGGAAACTTCCTACGTCACACAGGCGAGACATTAGCATGGTAACCATCTCCTCCCGATTAAAACCGTTGATGCAGCGCGGCTGCGATTTTCTGGGCAGCAAAGTCGCCGTCATGGGCGGAGCCATGAGCTGGATTTCCGAGAAAAACCTCGTAGCAGCCATCTCGAATGCAGGGGGCTTCGGCGTCCTCGCCTGCGGAGCCATGCCGCCCGATCTGCTGCGCGCAGAAATTCAGGGAACAAAGGAGAAAACCCGCGCGCCCTTCGGCGTCAACCTCATCACGATGCACCCGCAGCTCGATGAGTTGATTGACATCTGCCTTGAAGAAAAAGTCGGCCATATTGTTTTGGCCGGCGGCGTTCCCTCGGCCCCGGCGATCAAGCGCGTCAAAGACGGCGGCGCCAAATTAATCTGCTTCACTCCGGCGGTAGCGCTCGGCAAACGCATGATCAAAAACGGCGCAGACGCGCTGGTGATTGAAGGCATGGAAGCGGGCGGCCATATCGGCCCGATCAGCACGACCGTTCTCGCGCAGGAAATCCTGCCGGAACTGAGCGAGCAAGTCCCCGTCTTTGTCGCCGGAGGCATAGGCCGCGGCGAAGCCGTCGTCTCCTATCTTGAAATGGGCGCAGCAGGCGTGCAAATCGGCACGCTCTTCGTGTGCGCCAATGAGTGTATCGCGCATCCGAATTTCAAAAAGGCCTTTATCCGCGCGGCAGCCCGCGACGCGGTACCGACGCAGCAGATCGACCCGCGTTTTCCGGTGATCCCGGTTCGCGCCATCGTCAATGAAGGCACAAAACTCTTCATGGAGAAGCAACGCGAAGTCATCGCCAAATTCGATAAAGGCGAACTGACCAAAGAAGCGGCTCAACTCGAAATCGAGCATTTCTGGGCCGGAGCCCTGCGCCGCGCGGTCATCGACGGCGATGTTGAACAGGGCTCGGTCATGGCTGGACAAATCGTCGGCACGGTTAAACAGGAGCAACCTTGCGTCGAGATTTTAACGGAGCTGGTCCGCCAAGCCGAGCAAACCCTACTCCATCGCGAGTTGTAAAGACGGAGCCCCCAGCATGCACGCTGCCGATAAAATCAAAAAGATGGAAACGCTTCTTCCTCTTCTCGAATCGGCGAAAGCCAAAGGCAAAAAAATCGTCACAACAAACGGCGTTTACGACTTCCTACATGCAGGCCATCTGGAATATCTGGAACAAGCGCGCGATCTGGGCGATATGCTCGTCGTACTGTTGAACACGGACGCCTCGGTCAAACGCCTCAAAGGCCTGCACCGCCCGATTAATGCGGAGCAAGACCGCGCCTTAGTCCTAGCCGGTTTGCACTGCGTGGATTATGTCACTTTTTTCGATAAAGACACGCCCAACGCAGTCCTCGCAAAAATCAAACCGTCGATCCACGCTAAAGGCGGCGATTACGATCCGGAAAAAATGCCGGAAACTAAAATCGTCCGCGACAAGGGCGGCGAAGTCAAAATTCTAGCCCTCAAACCCGGCTATTCCAACTCCAAACAATATGAACGGATTCTCAAAGCCGCCCAACACGAAGCCCCTTCCCATCGCCCCGAATGGCTTCAAAACGCGCAGATAAAAAAATGAAGGCAGAAAAATAAAATGACCGTTACGCCCCTTACCGCACCCGACATCCTCGCAACCAAAGGCCAAAGAAAACTCACGGAAATAACGGCCTATGATTACCCCACAGCGCTTTGGGTAGATGAAAGCGGCGCGGACATGGTCTTGGTCGGCGATTCGCTGGCCATGGTGGTGCTTGGCCGTGAAGACACGCTTTGCGTGACCATGGAAGAAATGCTGCATCACACGCGCATCGTCTCGCGCACGACCCAACGCGCCCTCGTCGTCGCAGACCTGCCTTTTATGTCCTATCATGTCAGCATCGAACAGGCGGTAACCAATGCCGGTCGCTTGATTCAGGACGGCGGCGCACGGGCCGTCAAACTTGAGGGCGGCGCGCGCGTCCTTCCTCAAATCCGCGCCATTCTAGACGCGCAAATACCGGTTCAAGGCCATCTCGGCCTAACCCCGCAAAGCGCGGCGGCCTTTGGCGGCTTTAAGGTTCAAGGCAAAACAGCCTCGGCAGCGCAAAAAATTATCGACGAAGCCAAAGCCCTTGCCGACGCCGGATGCTTCAGTATCGTCTTGGAAGGCATCCCCGCCCCCATCGCCGAATTGGTAACCCAAGCCGTTTCGATTCCCACCATCGGAATCGGGGCTGGCCCGCAGTGCGACGGACAGGTCTTGGTCATCCATGACATTTTGGGAATGTTCGACCGCTTTACCCCTAAATTTGTCAAACACTATGCGAATTTTTCTTCCCTTGCCAAGGCGGCCCTCACCTCTTTCCGGCAAGATGTCGAGCAAGGCGCTTTTCCGGACCAAAGCCACGAATTCTCCATAAAAAAAGAAGAACTCCAGAAACTTGTCGGTTAGAACTCATTAAGCCCCCCCAACGTCTTCCCGCAAAACTTTTCCCAAAGAAAAGTTTATGCAGGCCCCAGTCCCTCCCCTTCCACACTTCCCAATACCTTCCGTTTAAAAGTTTACCTCCAACATTTGTCATTCCGTGGCGCGCCCAAAGGCGCGAACACGGAATCCCATTTGTTTTTTAAAATTTTACTTAACGCCTTAACCTAAAAAGGAGTAGCGCCTTTTCTTTGTCGGAAAAGGCGATCTGATTTAAAGTCATTTGCATATCCCTTAACAAAGCATTAAAAGAAGCCATGGGCGCTCGCCCCTACACCGCGACGCCGCTTTTGTTTTAACCATAGAATTTAAGGGACATCCCATGACCTCCTCGTGCAAGATCGCCCGCGCGCTTATTTCCGTTTCCGACAAAACCGGCCTTGTTGAACTGGCCAAACAGCTCGTCGCTCAGGGCGTCGAAATTCTTTCCACCGGCGGCTCAGCGCAAAAATTGCGCGATGCGAACCTGCCCGTCACCGAAGTCGGCGACTATACCGGCTTTCCGGAAATGATGGACGGACGCGTTAAGACCTTGCACCCGAAAGTCCATGGCGGACTACTTCAAGTCCGCGACAATACCAAGCATCAGGAAGAAGCCAAAACGCACGGCATCCCGCCGATCGACTTGGTCGTCGTCAATCTCTACCCATTCCGTGAAACCGTCGCACGCGGCGCGGATTTTGACACCTGCATCGAAAATATCGACATTGGCGGCCCGGCCATGGTGCGATCGGCTGCCAAAAATCATAAGTTCGTGACGATCCTGACATCACCAGCACAGTATGACGAAATCATCGAAGAGATGAAAACCCATGACGGCGCAACCTCTCTTGACTTTCGTAAAAAATGCGCAGCGGCAGCCTATGCTCACACGGCAAGCTATGACGCGGCAATCAGCACATGGTTCGCGGGTCAACTCGGCGAAGAATACCCCGAAACCTTGTCCACCTCCTTCACGCTCCGCCAATCCTTGCGTTACGGCGAAAACCCGCATCAAACCGCCGCCTTTTACGTCGGCGAAAATCCGCGCGTGGGCGTGGCCACGGCGATTCAAATCCAAGGCAAAGAACTCAGCTATAACAACATCAACGATACGGACGCCGCGTTCGAGTTGGTCAGCGCCTTTACCGACACGCCCGCCATTGCCATCATCAAACACGCCAATCCCTGCGGCGTGGCCACGGGCGAAGATCTTGTGTCGGCTTATCGCCGCGCCTTTGCCTGCGACAGCGTCAGCGCGTTTGGCGGCATCATCGCTTGCAACCGCCCGCTCGACGGCAAAACAGCGGCGGAAATCACCAAGATTTTCTCCGAAGTCATCATCGCGCCGGACATTGACGACGAAGCCCGCGAACTAATCGCGGCCAAGAAAAACCTTCGCGTCTTGCTGACCAAAACCATGCCCGATCCGTACGCGCAAGGCCGCTTTATGAAAACGGTGGCCGGAGGTCTGTTGGTTCAGTCGCGCGACAATCAAATCCTTGATCGCGCCAACCTGAAATGCGTCACCAAGCGCCAACCGACGGAAGCCGAGATGAACGATATGATCTTCGCCTTCACGGTCGCCAAGCACGTCAAATCGAACACGATCGTTTACGCCAAGGACATGGCGACGGTCGGGATCGGCGCAGGTCAGATGAGCCGTGTGGACAGCGCCCGCATCGCCGCACGCAAAGCCGAAGACGCCGCCAAAGCGTTGGGACTTTCTGCCCCGATGACCAAAGGCTGCGTTGCCGCCTCGGATGCGTTCTTCCCATTCGCCGACGGTCTTCTTTCCGCTATCGAAGCTGGCGCCACCTGCGTGATCCAACCGGGCGGTTCCATCCGCGATGAAGAAGTCATCAAGGCCGCAGACGACAACAACATCGCCATGGTCCTGACCGGCATTCGTCACTTCTACCACTGATAAAAGATGTCCCTTTCATCCTCCAAAGGCGCACATTCCATCGAAGATTTGTGCGCCTTTGGTTTGCTTGCCGCACCACCATCCGACGGTCTGATCAACGCCGTGAAAAACCACGCCGTTTCTTTAACGCCGTCCGTTCTTTCCCTGATCCGCACCGGCGACCCCGTCGATCCAATCGCGCAACAATTCGTCCCCAACGAAAAAGAAAACGCTCCTTTTCCTGCGGCGAGGAAAGACCCTATCGGCGACGATCAACACAGCCCCGTCAAAGGCGTCATTCATCGTTATCCGGACCGCCTGCTACTCAATCTCAGCTACGCGTGTCCTGTTTCCTGCCGCTTTTGTTTCCGCCGTTCCAAAATCAACGGTAAGGCGTCCACGCTTTCGGAGCAGGAAATCGAAACCGCCTTGGCTTATATCAAGGCTCATCCGGAAATCTGGGAAGTCATTCTTTCGGGCGGTGAACCCTTGGCGCTTTCCCCACGCCGACTTGCCTCGGTTCTAAAAGAATTGGACAAGATAGATCATGTACGCGCTCTTCGCATTCACACCCGCGCACCGATAACCGTGCCGGAAGTTTTTTCAACACCCTTGATCCATCTTCTTGCTTCGCCCCAAAAACCACTTTCCCTTTTTATCCATTGCAACCATCCGCAAGAACTTGGAAACGAAACACGATCCATTCTTTCAAAACTTTCTCAGGCAGGGATACCTCTATACTCACAAAGCGTTTTACTGCGCGGTGTAAACGACAAAACCGAAACGCTAACCGATCTGATGCGCGCCTTTGTGGAATGCAAAATCAAGCCGCACTACTTGCACCACCCCGATCTTGCCGAAGGCACCGCTCATTTCCACGTCTCGATCGACAAAGGCATCGAGCTTGTTCAGGCGTTGCGCGGCAATCTGTCAAGTCTTTGCCAACCAACCTATGTGTTGGATTGTCCCGGCGGATTAGGTAAAGTCTCCCTCCTCTCCCCTTGCGCGAAAAAAACGCCGGAAGGATGGGAACTGACAACCTATCAAGGACAAAAATTTCTGTATAAAATTTTTGCAGAATAATTTTTACGGGAACATATCGTCGATCTTGCTTTGATCGAGAGAGGCGGTATAACCGTGGACAACGGCGGCGCCGTCGTCGATCATGCCCTGTAATTCCATGGAGTGCAGATT
>JBFWLD010000070.1:0-9192 GCA_050252315.1 Bdellovibrionales bacterium | reverse complement strand
TATGCACATGTGGACAAGGGTTAAGAAATATTTACCGCAAACAAAAAATTGATTCGCTTATCCACAACTTTTTGAGTAGAAAAAAGATAAGGCAAAGATGTTCTCTTTACGTTCTTTCACATCAAGCCTTCTAGCCGTATAGTTGTACTTAATTTTGCATCGACAGACCGGTAATTTTGATGACCAAACGCTTATTAACCACCCAAAACTTCCTTGCAGCGGGAGCAGAAATGACAAAAGAAGAGATCGTCTCCTCTTTATGTCCGCCGGGATCACCACCAGAGGTTGTTGACGAAACGATCCGCACCTTCCTGCACACGCCGGAACTCTTCGAATGGTACAATGCGCCGGAATGCAGCTTTGATGCCGTCTCAGGCGTAATAGAAAGAGCCAGCGGCGAAGCCCTCTTTCCGGATGGTGAAAAAAACACACGTTTTCTAAAGTTCAAAACCATCAAAGCGGCACGATTAGCGACAGCCTTTGTTGTCGGCGATAAAATACTAAAATTTTCGCAAGTTTCCAAATGCACGCATCTGCTTGAATCCGCCGCCATCGCGACAAACTTACGGCACACGCTACCCCATCTTCGAAACAACGCCTTCACAGAAGAGCAAGCAAAAGAACAAAACCTTCTTCCTGCCTATAAATTCATGCAGGATAAAACATTAACCGACGAACAGCTTCGCGAAATCATAGCCTTCGCCTCTTATGTGCATGACCATCTCGAAGATTTTCAAAAAGACAACCCCTTTATAACGGCGGACTATCTCGTTAAAAATTGCTGGACCCCCTTCTGTCTTCCGGGAAATGAAAAGCATGCAGATTTTGTTGTTTATCTCGTCAATGCCCTAACCGATCCACAGGAAAGCCGAAAATGGCCGACGCATAAACGCCTACAATATCAACTGGAAAAAGCGCTAAAGGACCCAACAGGCTTAGTAGGCCTTATCCGTTATGCGGAAAAATATGCCATGCTGGCCAGAGATATTGATGCGTATGAAAGAAACCCATCCCTTAAGCTTGCTAAAAAAATCCGGAAAAACTCCAAAAGACGCCGCCACTTTATGCGGCAGTACCCTATCGCAAAAATCATTTCGCGATACGAAGATGCTATAGAATATCTGGAAAAAATGATCCCCAGCGTGCAGGAAATGAAAGCTCGCCGAAACTGGCGCAAAAAAAATGCCAACCCTCAAGGCAGGGGCTTTAGAGCCCTTATCCGAAATTTTGGAGGCAATATCGCCGCTGCCCGTCTCTAAAGGAAAGGGCGTTTTCTTTTCAAAAACAAGCTGCTAAACTGCCCAACGCCGCCGCGATTCGCGGCGTTTTCGTTTCGAATAAGATAAAGAGCCGCCAACCGAATGTCCGACCTCCTCGCCTCCGCCGCCGCCCAAAAAGAAACCTATAACGCCGACTCCATCGAAGTCTTGGAAGGGCTGGAGCCTGTGCGTCGCCGCCCCGGCATGTATATCGGCGGCACGGACGAAGCAGCGCTGCACCATCTGGTAGCGGAAGTCCTCGACAACGGCATGGACGAAGCGGTGGCAGGCTTTGCCAACCGGATCGAGATCGAGGTTCTCGCCGACAATCAAATCAGCATTTGCGACAATGGGCGCGGCATTCCGGTGGACAATCACCCCAAATTCCCGGGCAAATCGGCGCTGGAAGTCATCCTGACCACGCTGCATTCAGGCGGCAAATTCTCGAACAAAGTCTATCAGACTTCGGGCGGCCTGCACGGGGTCGGCATCTCGGTGGTCAATGCGCTGGCCGAAGAGCTAATCGTCGAAGTCGCCCGCGACAAGCAACTTTATACGCAAAGCTATGCACGCGGCGTCCCCCAAGGCAAACTCAAGAAAATGGGCGCCATCAATCGCCGAGGCACCAAAATCACCTTCCGCCCGGACCCAGAAATCTTCGGCACGAAGCTGCGGTTCAAACCCGCGACCTTGTTCCGTATGGCGCGGTCGAAAGCCTATCTTTATCGAGGCGTTGAAATCCGGTGGAAATGCGACCCATCGCTGATTAAAACGGACGAGACAACGCCAACCGAAGCAACCTTGCACTTCCCCGGCGGTCTGGCGGATTATCTAACCTCAGCGCTAACGGATCGCGACACGCTCACGCCGCAGATTTTCAGCGGCGTGGCAGAACTCCCCGACGACAAAGGCAAAGTCGAATGGGCAATTGCATGGCCCACGGACGGGCAAGGCTTTTGCCATTCTTATTGCAACACCATCCCCACGCCACAAGGCGGCACGCATGAAAGCGGCCTACGCGCCGCGCTGTTACGCGGCCTGCGTGCCTATGGCGAGCTGTGCGGCAACCGCCGCGCTACCGTCATCACCGGCGACGAAGCCTTCGGCGATGCCACCTGCCTACTCTCTTTGTTCATCCGCGACCCGCAGTTCCAAGGCCAAACCAAAGACAAACTCGCCACGGTCGAAGCCATCCGTCTGGTCGATCAGGTTATCAAAGACCATTTCGACCATTGGCTCTCGGGCGACCCGGCCAGCAGCAAAGCGCTACTGGACCACCTGATCTTCAAAGGCGAAGAACGCGCCCGTCTTTCCCAAGCCAAAGAAATGGCCCGCAAAAGCGCGACACGCAAATTACGCCTCCCCGGCAAACTGGCCGATTGCGCGCAAAACACAGCGGACAACACAGAACTCTTCTTGGTCGAGGGCGACTCGGCTGGCGGCTCCGCCAAACAAGCGCGTAACCGCAACACGCAAGCCATCCTGCCCCTGCGCGGTAAAATCTTGAACGTGGCCAGCGCCAGCGCCGATAAGCTCCGCGCCAATCAGGAAATCTCCGATCTGGGGCTTGCTCTGGGTTGCGGCATGGGCAGCACCTTTGACCTGTCCAAATTGCGTTATGAGCGCATCATCATCATGACCGATGCGGACGTGGACGGGGCGCATATCGCCTCGCTGCTCATGACGTTTTTCTATCGGGAAATGCCGGGGCTTATCAACGCGGGTAAACTCTACCTCGCCCAACCGCCGCTCTATCGCCTGACGCAAGGCAACACAACCGCCTATGCCCGCGACGACGCGCATAAGGAAGAGTTGATCGACGCCACCTTCAAAAGCCGAGGCAAAATCGAAATCAGCCGCTTCAAAGGCCTTGGCGAAATGATGCCCGCACAGCTACGCGAAACAACGATGGACCCGAAAACGCGCTCGCTGTTGCGAGTCATCGTGACCGAGCCGGACTCGCCGGACCGCGCCGCCGACATCAAAGAAACGGAAATGCTTGTTGAAAAACTGATGGGCCGTAAAGCGGAACTGCGCTTCCAGTTCATTCAGGAAAATGCCAAATTCGTCCAAGACGTGGACGTGTAGAGTAAGCATTTGGCTATTCAAGCCACCATGCCTCTGCCTGATGTATATCAACTATCACAAGAATCTCCGCTCAACGTCTTCCCGCAAAACTTCCCCCCAGAGCGATAACCTTATGGGATCGAAAGGCGTACTAAAAACACCGTCATCCCGCCCGCAAAACGGGATCCAGGCCCAAACCCAAACCATTTATCCCGATCCGAGGATTTTATGCGCCCCCCCCTAATCCAGCTCTCCATTAAAGAACCAATCCCCAGCCGTTGTCATTCCGGACGCCCCTTTTTCAGGGGCGATCCGGAATCCCATTTTCTCTTCTTTGCTTGTATTCTTTTGTCGTTACTAAGCCAGTTACCTAAACGCCGTTTCCTTAAAACTACGAAGCTTGCGACTATGCAACGTATCGGCAGAAGCATCCCGCAGCAAATTAACAGCGTGAATGCCGATCTCCAAATGCTGGTTCACCTGCTGCTCGTAAAAACGCGTAGCCATGCCGGGCAGCTTGATCTCCCCGTGCATAGGCCGATCCGACACGCACAGCAACGTCCCATAAGGAACACGGAAACGATAACCGTTGGCCGCGATCACAGCGGATTCCATATCCATGGCAATGGCGCGGCTCTGGCTAAACCGCTCAACCAAATTCGCATAGCCGGAAATCTCCCAGTTACGATTGTCAGTCGAAACCACGGTCCCGGTACGCATCACGGACTTGCGACCATAGCCCGAATGGCCGGTTACATATTCGACGGCGCGTTCCATAGCGCTCTGCACCTCGGCAAGCGCGGGGATCGGCACCCAAAGAGGCACCTCTTGATCCAGCGAATGATCGTCGCGCACATAGGCATGAGCCAGCACATAATCGCCAAGCTTCTGCGTATTGCGTAGCCCCGCGCAGTGCCCCAGCATGATCCACGCATCCGGGCGCAGCACGGCGACATGATCGGAGATATTCCGCGCGTTGCTTGGCCCGACGCCGATGTTAATCATGGTGATCCCACGCCTGTCCGCACGCTTAAGATGATAGGCAGGCATTTGCGCAAAAGAGGCATGACCGCTCGAACCGTTTACGGCCTCAGGCACCACCATCTCGGTATAAGCGCGATCCCCCTTGCGACGTTCTTCGTCGATTAAATCCTGCCCTTGCCGGACGAACTCATCGACATAAAACTGATAGTTGGTAAAAATAACAAAGCTCTGAAAATCTTCCGGGTTGGTCCCGGTATAGTGCCGCAACCGCTGCAAGGAGTAATCGACTCGCGGCGCGGTAAACAGGGAAAGAGGCCGATCCTGACCGGACGCCGGAATAAAAGTCCCGTTGGCAATCGCATCGTCCACATCGGCCAGATCAGGCACGGTAAACAACTCATGGAGCATACGCACGCGATCAGGCGACATCCCGCCTTCAACATATTGACCGTTTTGAAAGGCGAAATGAATAGGAATGGCGCGCGTACTCACACCGATTTCAAGCGGTTGCTTATGATTTTTCAACAGTTGCTCGAACTGCTCAAGGTAATAGCGCACAAAAATATCCGGCTGGGTCAGCGTGGTGCTATAGCGCGACGGCTCGGCCACAAAACCATAGGAAAGGCGCGTATCAATATCGCAGCCATGCTCCGTCTCAATAGAGACATAAGGATAATGAGCCTCAACCTTGTGCGGCGGCGTCTCCCCCCGCAGGAACAGATCGAAGGCCTCTTGTAAATAGGCGACATTGGCGCGGTAAAGCTCGGTGGTAAAAGCCAGCGCTTCGACAGCGTCGGTGAAAAGCCGGGAGGTATGGGGCAGATAAGGCGTGTGAGCAACCAAGGAAAAGCACCGACACAGGAGGAAAAAAGGAAGGAGTCTTTTTATACGATGTGGACCCGCCGAATGTCACGACGAATCTGAGGGCTCACCGTTTCCGCGCGGGATAGGAATATTCAACCTCCGGAGCCTTCCCGTCATTCAAACTGCGGATAAAATCACCAAGCGTATCCACCTTGTCTTTAGTGGGGCGCGGCGGCGGCACATCATGCAAAATATCCATGGGCTGCGTTGCTGGCGGCGGCACATAGGACTGAGACACCAAATCGGAAACCGGCTTACCCGCCTCAGCCTCAACCATAAAATCATGCCATAGCGTGGCCGGTAAATTACCGCCGGTAACTTTCTTCATGGGTTTATTGTCATCATTCCCCATCCACACACCGGTCACATAATCGCCGGTAAAGCCAAGGAACCACGCGTCGCGGTAATCCGAACTTGTCCCCGTCTTCCCGGCCACCGGACGATCCAAAGCCGCGCGCTTTCCCGTACCGTAAGACACGACACCCTGCAACATCCCAACCAAGGTAGCAACGGCCTGTTGATCTACGGTAACCGGCAGCGTAACAGCCTCCCGGCGGAACACAACTTCGCCCTTACGGTTCCGAATTTCCTTGATCCCATAGGGCGTAACCGCGCGTCCGCCCGTTGCAAAAGCCGCATAAACACCGGTCATCTCCAAGGGCGTCGCCAAGCTCGTCCCAAGAGCGAGCGACAAATCGCGATCCATGGGCGACGTGATCCCCAGCGCCCGCGCCGCGGCGATGACTTTGCCAATACCGACGCGCTGAGCAATCCGCACGGCGACCGTATTCAACGACTGCGCCAGCGCGACCCGAGCAGTGACAGGCCCACGATATTTATTGTCATAATTCGAAGGCGACCATTTCCCGATTTTAATAGGAGCATCCTCAATCACCTCGTCCGGAGACATCCCATCCTCCAGCGCCGCTAAATAAACGATCGGCTTGAACGAAGAACCCGGTTGCCGCATGGCCTGCGTCGCACGATTAAACTGACTTTCACCGTAATCGCGCCCACCGACCATGGCGCGTACAGCGCCGTCATGGGCCATGGAGACTAACGCGCCCTCCTGCACCTGCTTGCTCGAGCCTTCAGCCGCCAAAACCCCATCAAGCTTCCGCTCAGCGACCCGTTGAAGCTTCAAATCCACGGTTGTGAAAACCGTGACATCCTGAGGCGCATTTTCCAAAATCGCCATAACCTGATCGACAATCCAGTCGGCGAAATAATGCCCATCCCCACCCGCGCCGGGTTTACGCCGGGGCGTAGGAATATTGGCAATAGCAACGTCTTTCTCCGACTCGGAAATATATCCGGCATCAACCATAGCACCCAAAACCGTCTTGGCCCGCGCCATCGCCTGTTCGGGATCGTTGGTCGGCGCATAACGCGAAGGCGCACGCAGCAGCCCGGCCAGAATGGCACATTCCCGCAAATTAAGGGCGCTGACAGGCTTGCCGAAATAAACATCCGCCGCCGCATCCACGCCATAGGCTCCGGCTCCCAAATAAACACGGTTCAAATAAGCGGAAAGGATCTGATCCTTGGTGTAGGTGTGCTCCAGCCAGAAGGCAAGCAGCATCTCCTGCACCTTGCGCCGGGTCGTGCGCTGAGGCGTCAAAAACAGATTCTTGGCCAATTGCTGCGTAATGGTCGATCCGCCCTGCACCACGCGCCCGGCGATCATATTGCTCACCATGGCTCGAGCCAACCCAAACACATCCACGCCGAAATGATCGTAAAAGCGCCGGTCTTCAATCGCCAAAATAGCATGGATCAAATTCGGCGGCACATCGCGAAGAGTCACGCGCTGCCCGTACAAATCGCCATAGCGTTTAAAAACGGTCCCGTCGTCGGAAAGCAACGTAATCGCGGGCCGCCGCTCCGGTTGAGCAACCTGACGAACATCGGGCATGTCATAAGCGTACCACGCAATGACCACGCCCCCCACGACCGTTCCCCAAATAGCCAGCAGCACGGCACAACGCCACGCCTTGTCAAAAAGCCACGCGACGAACGCCCACGAAAAAAGGTAGGCGACAAACTCCTTAAAACGAGAAAAACGAGTTTTGCGACGACGGGCCATACGACTCTCAAAAAAAAAGGAACCCTTCCGGTTCTACGAAGAGATAGCCGCGGAATAAAGCAAAAAAAGGGCGCGACTCGGCAAAGAAATCAACCGAATCGACCCCGAATCGATTCGACGATTCGAGTCGATTCTTTTTTGCGAGCCTGTTCATGCTTTTTTTTTGAAACGAAGGCCCGTCAACAGCCGCTTCCGTCCGCAAGCGAGGGGTTAACTGCCAAGGCAAAAAACACCGTCATCCCGTTGTAAAACGAAATCCAGTCCTTCCCCTCCCCACAGCCTGCAACCTCTCCATTAAAGAACCTAACGCCCAACGTCTGTCAATCCCGGACGCCCCTTTTTCAGGGGCGATCCGGAATCCCATTTTCTTTTATTTTTATATTTTGCTTTGATCGCTTGTCCTTTGCTTGGATCGCTTTTGCTTTGTTGATCGACTTTTCTTCCCACACCCCGCATTTTGTGCAGGCCCACCACCCTCCCCTCGCGGGAGGGTCGAAAACGCTTGTCGTTTTCGGGGAGGGGTCCTCGTCCAAATGCCCATCCCTTTCGGGAATGCCCTGCCTTTCCTTACCCAAAAAGGCTTTGTTTTTTTGCCGATCAGATTCACGCCGTTTGATCGCCAGCTAAAGCCACAACCTAACGACGATCTGGTTCATTATGCCGATCAGATTCACGCCGTTAGGTCGGCGGCTAAAGCCACCAACCTAACGACGATCTGATCGGGTAGCCCCCTACCCTCCCTTCACTTCAATCTTCCGGCTTTGCGCCTTCGTCTCCCCCTGTTTGGGAAGCGTCACATTCAACACGCCCTTATCAACAGAAGCTTCGATCTTATCCTCATCGACATTGGCAGGCATACTAAGCTGCCGCATAAAGCTACCGGAGGACCGTTCAACGATGTGCCAAGTATCCTTTTTCTCATCGCGTTCGATCTTCTTCTCCCCGCGAATAGTCAGCACGCCGTCATGGAAAGTGACATCGACTTCTTTTTCGCTCATCCCCGGCAGTTCGGCGGTGACATGAAAAGCCTTATCATCTTCTTTGACATCAAGATTGAGGGACCGAGCGGCCACGCCTTCGGGCACGCCGCCGATCATCCCATCGAAAACAGCATTCAGTTGTTTTTGCAAAGAAGCAAACGGATCCCCAGCCAAAGCCCCACCACGCGGAGAAAACGGAACCATCATACGCCAAGTCATAGCGACCTCCTTTTACAGTTTGTTAATCCTGTAAAAGATGTGGGAAGCTTTATCAAGAATTCAAGGACGAGTATCGCTTTCGCCCGACTGTAAGATCAGGCCGCCAATCCGACATCTGGCGCAATTTGCATTAATGATTTGATTATAAAGGCAACATGTTCCGTAAAATCGACATCGAATTCTTTTACGCCTAACCTAATTTCATCCCGATCGACATTGCGGGCAAAACAGGAAGATTTGAATTTCTTGACAACAGAAGTGACTTTTAAATTGGCAATATTTTTATCCGGCAATATCTTTGCGCAAGCCACAACAAACCCTACCAACTCATCGGAAGCCAGTAAGCATCGAGCCAAACGGGTTTCCCTAGCAACTCCAAGTTGAAGATTGTGTCCTAAAATAGCGTCAACCATGGCCGGATCAGCATTCAAAGACCGAAGAATCTCAGCAGTTTTCAATCCATGCTGAGAGAAATCAGGAAATTGTTCAAAGTCCAGATCATGCAATAACCCGGTAAGTCCCCACAAATCTTCATCCTCGCCGTACTCTTTAGCATAACAACGCATAACCTGCTCAACAGCCAGAGAATGCTCAATCATCGAAGGGCTTTTAACCCATTCATAAAGCAACGCAACAAGGTCATCTCTACTTTTATTCACAACGCCTTCTCCTATTTTTTTCATTTCCGAACACGCTCCCCCATAGGGGATAAGGCGTCGATATTTAAGATCCA
>JBFWLD010000069.1:0-9260 GCA_050252315.1 Bdellovibrionales bacterium | reverse complement strand
AAGCTTTGATACGTTGATTTATCCTCTGTTTTTGATGTTTATGGATTGGGGCTTTGCCGTTTATATTGTGATCCGGCGTGCCCAACTGGGGTATCCTTTACATGAGTACGCCAAGCGGGAGGCTGTTTTTTGATTCCAACCTTTTAAGGAAATCAACGTTGTTGCTATGTCGTTAATTGCCGATCTTCATATTCATTCCAGATATTCGCGGGCGACAAGCCGTGATCTGGATTTGGAGCGGCTGGCTTGGTGGGCTGCGCGTAAAGGCATAGACGTTCTGGCGACGGGCGATTGTGTGCATCCGGCTTGGCTCGCCGAGATTAAGGAAAAGCTGGTTCCTGATGGGCGCGGCCTGTTTCGGCTGAAGCCGGAGATTGAGGCAGGGCTTTTTGAGACGTTGCCTGTGGCGTGCCGTAGGCCGGTGCGGTTTATGCTTTCGACCGAAATTTCGACCATCTATAAAAAAGGCGACAAGACGCGCAAGGTGCATCATTTGATTTATGCGCCGGATCTTGAAACGGCTGATGCTTTGGCTGCCAAGCTGGCCCGCGTCGGGAATATCGTATCGGACGGTCGGCCTATTCTGGGGTTGGATTCTCGCGATTTGCTTGAGATTGCTTTGGAGTCCGGGCCGGGGGCCTATTTGGTGCCCGCGCATATCTGGACGCCTTGGTTTGCGGCGATGGGGTCGCGCTCCGGCTTTGACTCGATCGCTGACTGTTATGGTGATCTGGCCGATCATGTTTTTGCTGTGGAGACGGGGCTTTCCTCCGACCCTGCGATGAACTGGCGCGTTTCTTCGCTGGATCGGTATCGGCTGGTTTCCAATTCCGATGCGCATTCTCCGGCTAAGCTGGGGCGTGAGGCAACGCGCTTTTCTTGTGAGGCGGATTATTTCGTGATCCGTCGTGCGCTTGAAACAGGCGATGGATATGTCGGGACGCTCGAGTTTTTTCCCGAAGAAGGCAAATATCATATGGATGGGCACCGGGCGTGCGATGTTCGTTTGACGCCTAAGGAAACAATTGAGCTTGGGGGGATCTGCCCGGTGTGCGGGCGGCCTGTGACAGTCGGCGTGGCGCATCGTGTGGAAAGTTTAGCGGATCGTGCGGAAGAAGGGCTGGTGCCTCCGGTCACGGCTGGGCGTGTCGAAAGCTATGTCCCGTTGGCGGAAATGGTGTCGGAACTGGTGGGGTGTGGCAGCGCGTCCAAATCCGTAGGCCAAGCCTATGACCGGCTGACTGCCGAACTAGGGCCGGAGCTTGAGGTTCTGGCCAGCGTTCCGGTCGAAGATATTGCCAAGACAAATCCGTTGCTGGGCGAGGCTGTAACTCGTCTTCGATCAGGCGACGTGATCCGCCAGCCGGGATATGATGGAGAATATGGCGTGATCCGTTTATTTACGCCGGATGAATTGGCCAGCCGGAATCGTGGAGAGATGCTGTTCGACGCGCCGGTGAGGCAGCGCGTCAAGCCGAAGGCAAAGGTGAAGAAAGAAGAGGCCGGAGCCTTAGACGAGGCCCCTAAGGTGGTTGCCTTTCCTGCGGCCAAGCGTCAAGGCGTGCTTGCCGCGTTGGACGAGGATCAGGCTGCGGCGGCTGAAAAAGGCGACGGGCCTTTGATCGTGATCGCCGGGCCGGGATCGGGCAAGACGCGGATGTTGACGCATCGTATCGCCCATTTGGTCTTGGAATGCGGGGTGCCTGCGCGGCATTGTTTGGCCGTGACGTTTACGCGGCGTGCGACTGAGGAGCTGCGTGCGCGGCTTGCGCTTTTGCTGCCCGATCAGGCGAAGGATTGTGCGATTTTTAGTTTCCATGCGCTGGGGCTGACGATTCTACGGGCGCATTATGAAGCGGCTGGGCTTGCCAAAGATTTCAGGATTGCCAGCGAAGCCGAACGTGTACAGGCTTTAGCGTCGGCGTTGGACGTTGGCCAGCGCGAGGCCGTGCGGCTTGTCAAAGCTGTGTCGGTTTTAAAACGTACCGGCGCGACGGGTGAAGGACAGGAAGCCGCGGCGCTGGAGGTTCTGGGGCGTTTATCGCGTCAGGGCGGCTGGGTCGATTATGATGATTTGATTGGCATGGCCGTGGCTCTTTTGGAAAAGGACGAGGCAATTGCCGCTTTGTGGCAAAAGAAATTTTCTGCCATTTGTGCTGATGAGTTTCAGGATGTGGATGAGGCGCAATATAAATTGCTGCGGCTTCTTGCTGGAACGCGCGGCAATTTATGCGTGATCGGCGATCCGGATCAGGCGATTTATGGGTTTCGTGGAGCGGACGCCTCCTGCTTTGATCGCTTCGCTGCCGACTATCCGGCGGCTTCGTGCGTTCGGTTGGCGCGTAATTACCGATCTAGTGGGACGATTGTGACGGCGAGTGGCGCCTTGATGGGGCGGGAGGCTCCTTCCACGATTTTGAGGCCGATGGGCGAAAAGATTGTTCTGCACAGCGCAGCCAGCGAAAAGGCGGAGGCTGTTTTTGTTTCCGCTATGATTGAGGCGCTGATGGGTGGGCATACGCTGCTTACCGTGCAGCAGCGGCGTAAGGAGACTCTGAGCTTTGGGGATTTCGCCGTGCTTTACCGCACCGATGCGCAGGCGGCGGCTTTGCGGGAGGCTTTGGACCGGCAGGGGATTCCGTTTAAAAAGAGTACGCCCCTTCTTTTGGTCGAGCATACAGGCGTGCAGGCTTTGCTGCGTGCGCTGAGCAAGGAAATGTCGGGGGAGGTTTCGCTTGCCGTTCGGATTGAGGCAGCGCAGGCGTTGGCCGTTGCTCAAGAATGGGCCTCGGTCGAAGAGGTGGCGCAGGCCAAGGCGTGGACGGCGGCGGTGCTTAAGGAGGATCCGGCGATGGATGAGGCGGGTCTTCGCGAGGTTATGGCGCTTTCCAATGAGGCTGACTTTTTTGACGAACGTGCGGATCGGGTGTCGTTGTTGACGATGCATGCAGCCAAGGGTTTGGAATTTCCGGTTGTGTTTGTTGTAGGGATGGAAGAGGGGATGATGCCTTATGCCTACGGCGAGCAGGACCCCGCGCCTAAGGAGGTAGAGGCTGAAAGGCGATTGTTGTACGTTGCTATGACTCGCGCTATGGACCGGCTTTTCCTTTCCGGCGCACGGGAGAGGTTTTGGCACGGACAGCGGCGATCTGCGCCGTCGTCGCGGTTTCTTGAAGCGATCCCGTCTGCGTTAACGGAACGGCTTGATGCGCCACGGCGGGCGGCTCGGGCGAAGCAATATAATTTGTTTTAAGGTGAGAGGTTTTTATGAATTTTTTGATTATGCACGGCACCATGGGATCACCCGACGGGAACTGGTTCCCTTGGATGAAAGCGCAGCTTGAGGCGTTGGGGCATCATGTTTGGCTGCCAAGATTTCCGACTCCGGAAAATCAGAATTATACGTCATGGCGTTCTGTGGCCATGCAAGCTTTGCACGATCTTGATCCAAGTCAGACGATTTTGATCGGTCACAGCATGGGATGCGCCTTGAGTTTTAGGCTGGCGGAGGAGGCGGACCGGCCCTATCGCGCGATTTTTGCCGTTGCCCCTTTTATTGATAAAACCGGAGTGCCGGAGTTCGATCCGTTGGTTGTGACTTTTATCGAACATGCGTTTGATTGGGCGCGTGTCAAAAAAGGCGCTGGCGTTTATCATCTTTATGCCGGGGATAATGATCCTTATGTTTCGCCGGAGCTAACGCGTCGGGTCGAGGACGCGTTGGGGCAGCCGGTAACGTTTGTTCCCGGCGGTGGACATTTGAATGCCGAGTTCGGTTATACGAGCTTTCCTTTGCTGCTTCAGGATGTGCTTGCGGAGGTTGGGGGTGATTAATCCCGAAGCTTTATTATTACAGGCGCAGAGCCGCGCGTCCTGAAAGGGTGCCGGTTGTTAACCCTAAAGGTGGGGCTAACGCCTTATAAAATCATATGAAAATATTGTAGGTGTGGCGTTTCCCCGGCTTTTGGCGTAGGGTGCGGCCCGTTCCTTTTGTTCCTTTTTGTAGTGGTTTTTTATGACTCATTCTTATAGCGGCTGTTTGCGCGTTCAGGATATTTTGAGCGATTTAGAAAAATTTCGAAACGCTTTATTGGCTTTGCATCAGCCCGGTCGGGATCTTTATCCGCGCTCCGTCCTTTATCGGGATGAAAAGCTTGTTGCCGAAATTGAGAATTCGATCGGCACTCTGCTTGCCGTTCAAGAGGAGCTGGATGGGTATGGTGCGCAGGCTCAGGCTCTTTTGCGTGAGCCGGGTGATCCGATTGAGACAAAGGTGCGTGAACTTATTTGCTCGACGTTGTTCGCTTGCCGCCGGGCTGTGAGTGTTGATTGCCGTCTGCAGCCTCATGCCGATCCGCGAGGGAAATTCCATCTGTTTGTTGTTTGCGCCGATTTGCTGGTGATGCGGCATTTGGATCGGATGCGTCAGCGTTTTGGTATGGCGATGCAAAAGGCGGGATAAAGCTTACTGGCTTTCCCGGTTTATCAGCATTTCCGCAATTTTTTTCATGAGGTCTTTTTCATCCTGCGTAAGCGGGCGGCCTCGCACCTCATAACGGGTGAAGGCGGCCAAGGTTCCTGTGTGGCGACCGTAAACGCCAACGCCATTGCCTAGCATAATGCCGTTTTTTGACCTGTATTCGAAATAAATGACAGGTGTTTTGTCTTTGGCTTTGAAGTTTTTTCCCTCTACGATTTTCGTCGTTCGCGTATAATTTTCGAGCAGTTTGGATGCGTACCCATGGATCGCCGAGCTTGTTAGCGTGCTATTCTTTTCGGGCAGCGTTTGCGTCACGACGGTGAACAGTTTCGTCCAATTCCATGTTTTTTGATTTTCCGGCATGAACTGGATTTGGCCGACATTGATGCTGGTGTCTTTGTTGTAGTTGTTTTTCGTGCAACCGAACATTTTGGCATAAGTCGAGAAATAGGCGGTCAGTTCTTTTTGTGATGGCGCGTCTTCGGTTTGTGCGCGCGCGGACAAAGGGGCTAAGGCAAGAACCAAAACTAGCAAAAAGGAAAGTAAAGTGGTTTTCATGGTTGTCCTTTCACTTTTCTAAATGACAACTTCCTGCCTCTTGCCGACGGCGTTTATCATAGAGGTTATCAAAGCCGCCCAATAAGGTAAGGTTTGGACTAGGAGCATGCTCGACCAGATAACTGCGCTTTGGTTCGTAGTTTCAAAATTCCAGACAATGGCATAGGCGCAGATCAAAAGCGCGAGCAAAAGCCCGATTTCTTCGCGGGCCATCAAAAAGCCCTGAACCGCCGCCGGTTTGTCGTCACATTTGGGGGTGCGGATAAAGGGCTTGCCCGACGTAAATAGGCCTTGCCAGACGGCGCGGCCCACAGCGTGGGTTAAGGCCATCCCCGCGATCGCGGCGCCGATCCGGTCTTTCCAACCGCATTCGACGCGTGCGCGGTACAACCATTGTCCCGCCACGATTTTGAAGACAAAGACGCTGAGCGTCGGGATTAAAAAGACGGTCGGTGGGAATTCGACAAGGCGGAAGAACAGAAGGATCGACCATAAAACTGCGGCAAGCACGAATACCATATGCGCGGCGTCGGCGAACCATGGCAGCCAGCCTGACACGAAATGGTATTTTTGACCACGCGTCAGTTTGTTGCCGTCCACGCCTTTATTTTCGCTCAGGGCGTTCCAGTGGCGTTTAAGGATTTGGACCGCGCCATAGGCCCAGCGGAAACGCTGGGTTTTATAGCCGCCGAAACTGTCGGGGATCAGGCCCCGGCCAAAGGAATGTTCGAGATAGACGGCCTCATACCCATGTTCGAACAGGCGCAGGCCAAGTTCAGCATCTTCGCAGATACACCATTCCGCCCAGCCTTTGACTCCGCGTAGGATGTCTTTGCGGATCAAGGTCATGGTGCCGTGCTGGATGATGGCGTTGCGCTCGTTGCGTTGGACCATGCCGATATGGAAGAAGCCCGCATATTCCCAGTAGCACATGCGTTTGAACAGGCTTTCCGGCGCGTCTCGGTAATCTTGCGGGGCTTGGACGATGGCGACTTCTTTTTTGTCGAAATAGGGAACCGTGGCGCGTAGCCAGTTTTTCTCGACAACATAATCGCTGTCGATCACACCAATGACTTTGGCGTCTTTGGCGGTTTGCGTTAGCGCGAAATTGAGCGCTCCGGCTTTGAAACCCGGCCATTTGGGCAGGTGGAAAAAGCGGAAACGCGGGCCGAGCTTGGCGCAGTATTCTTCCAAGGGTTTCCAGACCGCTTCGTCTTTCGTGTTGTTATCCACGACGAGGACTTCGAAATTTGGGTACTCCATGGCGGCCAGCGCGTCGAGCGTTTGCATGACCATGTGGGGCGGTTCGTTATAGCACGGCACATGGATGGATACTTTGGGCGCGTTCGGGCCGGGGTCCCTTTCCTGAGGCACAAAGGCGCGTTGGCGATTGGCCCAGACGATTTCGGTAAGTTCAAACCCGTCAACAAGGAGAAGGGCCAACAGTACAACCTGAAACCCGATGAGGACTACCCACGCGATCGTGTTGGCGTTGATGATTTTCTCGGCAACGGCGACCATGATGGCCCACACTAGAAGCGAGGCTGAAATCTGGATCAGCCCGGCATAAAAAATTTGGCCCGTAAGTTTAAGGTCCTTATGCTTGCGGACAAACCATTGGATCGGAAGCAGCGCAAGAAGCGTGGCAATCAGGTATCCCCAATACCAATGCGTCGATTCATGGACCACGCCGCTCATGGCGAATTTGAGGTCGCGAGCGGCGCTCCAAAGCCCCCAATGCGCGCCGACCGTGCCTTCGATCCCGCGTTTCCACGGCGCGTCGATGGCTTCGACGATCGAATAGTCTAGACGGTTGGCAGAGGCGTAATTCAAAAAGTCGCGGATGAAACGGGCTTGGTTGATTTGAGATGGTTCGGAGCCTTTAACCCATTGGCCTTCGCTGGGCCAGCCGACCTCGGCGAGCAGGATGTGTTTGTCCGGATAGGCCGCTTGTAGCTGTTTGATACGGTAATCGACATAATCAAGCGCGCCGTCAATGGGGATGCCTTCCCAATAGGGCAGGACGTGAACGCTAATAAAATCTACGGCGCGGGCCAGCTCCGGATGGTCCAGCCAGATATGCCACGGCTCGGCGGTCGATACCGGGATGGAAAGGTGACGCTTGACTTCCTCGATATGTGCGATGATTTGCCGGGGCGTTAGATCTTTGCGTAAGGCGGTTTCGTTGCCGACAATCGCGCGTTTAATATTCGGATAGGTTTGCGTAAAGCGGATCAGCCGGTCGATTTCTTCTTTGTTTGTTTTTTCATTCGGGCTGAGCCATGCGCCCGCGAAAACATCCAGATGGTGCCGGTTGGCTGCGGCGATGACGCGCTCTAACCCGTCGCTTAGGCCGTACACGCGGATCGCATTTGCATTTTCAGACAACAGCTTCATGTCCGCGTCGATTCGCTCGTCGGTCATATAGCTGGATTCATTGCCCGACTGCCACGCGCTGTAGGACAGGGCGTTGATCTTGCCGCCCCATGGGCTTTGCTGGGCTCCCTGATTGACTAGCGCCCATACGGCGAAATTGGCCGTAAGGACAATGGCAAGGACAAGGGCTATCCGTTTAAGCGTTTGCATGGGCCTATTTCTTTTTTGGGCCTTCCTTCATGTGGACGACCTTGGCGGCAAGGGAATCGAGTAAGGCTTTCATCCCTTCCCGTTTGATAACGGAAGAAAATTCGGAGCGCCGTGTCGCAAGCTCGCTGATTGACGCGTCAAGATACACATCCGCAATCCTAAGATTGCCCTTTTCGTCGGGCCTGACAAGGTAGTTTAGCGTTACCGGGTCGCTGTCCTTCGGCGTTAGCTTCGTTTGTACCATAAAGGCTTTGCCTCCCTGCATCGGTTTTTCGCCGATGACGGTAAAGGTTTCTCCCTCGAACTTGGTGAAACGGCTGGCATAGGTCGCAATGGAAAAGGCAGAGAATTCCGTAACCAGTTTGGTTTGCTCTTCTTTAGAGGCCTTGGCCCATGCAGGGCCGACGGCATAGCGGGCCATCAGCGGCAGGTTAAAGGCTTGCGTGAGAGCGGGCTCCAGCTTTTGATAGCGACCGGCGAACCCAAGTTCAGGCCCTTGTTTCATGGTGTCGAGGAGCGCATCGTAAAAGGTTTGCACAACATCGCTGGCTTTGGGGGCCTCCTGCGCATGGGCCGGGGTATAAAGGCAAAGCAAAATAAAAACAAAGGCGACAAACCTGAATACTGAACGCATGGAAAGAGGGTCCTTTGAGAATCATGGGAAACAGATGTGCCCTTTTCTACCCCTTTTCCCTCGCCTTGGCGAGGGGGAACAGCGCACGGCACCTGCTTTGTGCCGTATCTTCCGGGCAAAATTAGGGCAAATTAGGCGCTATTTGTCGCGTAGTTTCACGGATGGTTTGAAAAAATAGTACCCTTTGGTGTCTTCGTAAGGCTTGGCAAGGCGTTCGATGGAGCCGTCGTAAAGCATCTCCGTTATCGCGCCGCTTAACATGCCGGACAGTTTGTGTTCTCCGGCTTTGACGGGGATGGACCATGCGGAAACCAAAACCGGTTTGTCGGCTCCGACAATTTTGACTTTGGGGCCGTTGTTTTTGATGTAGGCGGCGACACGTCCGGGGAGATCAAACAGCAGGTCTGCTTTGTGTCCGGTGATATTCAGATAAGCGTCCGCGTAAGTGCCGTTTTGGGTAAGGGAAAGTTTTCTCGATAGCGGAAAATTGTTTTTGGCAATTTCCGCCGTAACGTCGCCGTCCATAATGGTGATGGTAACGTCGGCGGCGTTGGCTCTGCTTGTGTCGTTTTCAAAGCGATCATCGTCTGCGCGGACAACTTCGACAAACCCGTTATAGACAAAAGGCGTGGTCCATTCGGCGTTACGGCTGCGGCCTGCGGTGATGAAGGCTCCGGTGCAGGCAGCGTCGTACCTGTTTGTTTCCAATCCGGCCAGTTGCGTTCCAAAAGAAACTTCTTCCGTCCATTCTACTTTCAGTGAAAGCCGCCGAGCCATTTCTTCGACCACGTCGATGGCGAACCCTTCGACTTTATTAGTTTTGGGATTGAATATTGTGCTAGGCGGCGAAACCCAGTACCCGCAACGTAAGGTATTGGTTCGCAGAACTCGGTCATACGCCGTTTCCGTTTGGGTGTTCTTTGTCGTGGCCGGGCGTTGAAGGAAGGCTGAGGTTGCAACGCTCGCGCCGACGGCAAGGAGGAGGGTGAGCAAATGGGAGGA
>JBFWLD010000068.1:0-9308 GCA_050252315.1 Bdellovibrionales bacterium | reverse complement strand
ATTTTTTGGACGAGGTGACGATCGTCGCCTTCGGCCATCACGCGGATCAAGGCTTCGGTGCCGGATTTACGGACCAAGACGCGGCCTGAACCGTTTAACTGCTCTTCCGCTTTTTTGATCGCGCCCAAAAAGTTTGGGTCGCCCATGACATCACGCTGGACGCGCACGCTTTTCAAAATTTGAGGGACCGGATCGAACAGGCGGCAGACTTGGCTGGCGCGTTCTTGACGCTGGCAGATCACGGCCAGCACTTGCAACGCCGACAACAGGCCGTCGCCCGTGGTGCTGTAATCGCTGAGCACCATGTGGCCTGATTGCTCGCCACCCAGATTGCAGCCCATCTCGCGCATGGCTTCGACGACGTAGCGATCGCCGACCCCCGTACGGTGCAGGCCGATGCCGTTGGATTCCAAAAGCCGTTGCAGGCCAAGATTGGACATCACCGTGGCGACCAGCTTGCCGCCTTTGAGACGGCCCTCTTTCGCCCACGTCAAAGCGATCATCGCCATAAGTTGGTCGCCGTCGATGATTTGGCCTGTTTCATCGCACATAATCAAACGGTCCGCGTCGCCATCCAAGGCGATGCCGACATCCGCGCCATGCAACACCACGCTTTCGCGCAAAGCATCCGTGTGGGTCGCGCCGCAGCGGTCGTTGATATTACGGCCATTGGGCGCGGCGCCGATCGTGATGACTTCCGCGCCAAGTTCCCATAGGACCGTCGGGGCGACTTTATAGGCTGCGCCGTTCGCGCAATCGACCACGATTTTCATGCCGTCGAGGCGCAGGCCGTTGGGAAAGGTCGCCTTGACGAACTCTACATAACGGCCCGTGGCGTCTTCCAAACGCGAGGCTTTGCCGAGCGCATCGGAGGGAGCAAGGTTTTGCGTGCCGCTTTGCATCAGCTCTTCAATTTGCAGTTCCAAATCGTCCGAAAGTTTATAGCCGTCCGGGCCGAACAGCTTGATGCCGTTATCCTCGTACGGGTTATGCGAGGCGGAAATCATCACGCCTAAATCCGCACGCAGGCTTTTGACCAGCATCGCGACCGCAGGGGTCGGGATGGGGCCCAGCAAAACCACATCCATGCCTTGGGCAATGAATCCTGCCGTCAAAGCGGGTTCCAAAAGATAACCGGAAAGACGCGTATCTTTGCCGATGACCACACGATGTTTGTGATCGCCTCGGCGGAAAAGTTGGCCTGCCGCCATGGCAACGGAAAGCGCCGTCGTCGCGGTCATCGGTTCTTGATTGGCGCGGCCACGGATACCGTCGGTACCAAAAATCTTGCGTGTCATTTAATTTCCCTGCCCCGTGTTAATGCCTTTTAAAAAACCGGATTCCGGACTCCTTTTTCTTTCGCCCCCCGTGGGGCCGAAGAGAAAAAGTCTCCGGAATGACGCGCTTGTTAGCTTTGCTCGGACACACGTCATACGGTTATTCCTGTGCCTTGGGAAGTTGGCGGCGTGTCCGGCCCCACCGTCGGCACCGAGCCGCGACGGTTTCCTGCCGTCGGTTTTTCCGCTGCCGGGGGTTTGATTACCGGCTCTTTGCGTTCAATCGTTTTGCCGGACAGCAAATCCGTCACCTCTTCACCGGACAGCGTTTCATACTCCAAAAGAGCTTCGGAAAGCGTTGTCAGATCGTCGCGGTGCTCCGTCAAAATCCGACGGGCGGTGGCTTCCGCTGTTTCAATCAATTTGCGCACTTCCTCGTCGATGAGCTGTGCCGTTTGCTCCGACATATTTTGCGTTTGCGCTACGGAATGGCCCAAGAAGACTTCCTGCTCGTTCGCATTGTACCGCACGCGGCCAAGCTTGTCGGACATGCCGAACTCCGTCACCATACGCCGCGCGATGTTGGTCGCTTGCTGGATGTCGCCGCTGGCTCCCGTCGTGATGTTTTCTTTGCCGAACACCAGTTCTTCGGCCATGCGTCCGCCATAAAGCATGGCAAGGCGCGACGTTAGCTCCGTCATGGTTTGGCTGTATTTATCACGCTCCGGCAGGCTCATGGTCACGCCCAACGCCCGACCACGCGGGATGATCGTGACTTTATGCAAGGGGTCGCTGTTGGGCACGTTTAACCCCACCAGCGCATGTCCGGCTTCGTGATAGGCGGTCAATTCGCGCTCTTTATCCGTCATGACCATGGAGCGGCGTTCCGCCCCCATCATGACCTTATCCTTGGCGGATTCAAAATCGTCCATATCCACGCTGGCTTTGTTCCGGCGGGCCGCCAACAACGCGGCTTCGTTCACCAGATTGGCGAGGTCCGCGCCTGAAAAGCCCGGCGTGCCGCGCGCGATCGTGCGGGCATCCACATTTTGGGCCAAGGGGACTTTGCGCATGTGAACCTTGAGGATGCGTTCACGGCCCAGAATATCGGGGTTGGGGACCACGACCTGACGGTCGAAACGGCCCGGACGCAACAAGGCCGGATCAAGCACGTCGGGACGGTTGGTCGCCGCGATCAGGATCACGCCTTCATTCGCTTCGAACCCGTCCATTTCAACCAACAACTGGTTGAGGGTTTGTTCGCGCTCGTCATTGCCACCGCCTAGACCTGCGCCACGGTGACGGCCGACCGCGTCGATTTCGTCGATAAAGATGATACAGGGCGCGTTCTTTTTGCCTTGTTCGAACATATCGCGCACGCGGCTTGCGCCCACGCCCACGAACATTTCCACAAAATCCGACCCTGAAATCGTAAAGAATGGGACTTCGGCTTCACCCGCGACCGCGCGGGCGATCAGGGTTTTACCCGTTCCCGGCGGGCCAACCAGCAGCACGCCTTTGGGAATCTTGCCGCCCAGCTTTTGGAACTTTTGCGGATCGCGTAGGAACTCGACCACCTCTTCCAGCTCTTGCTTGGCTTCTTCCACGCCCGCGACGTCCGCAAACGTCACGCGTCCTTCTTTTTCATTCAACAACCGCGCCTTGCTGCGGCCAAAGCCCATGGCCTTGCCGCTCGCGCCGTTCATCTGGCGCATGAAAAACACATAAACGGCGATCATCAGCAACATCGGCCAAGACGAGAGCAACACGCCCCAGAAAGTCGGCTCGCCCGTCGTTTCAGGCTGGGCCGTGATCTTCACGCCATGCGCGACCAGCGGGTCAATAATATTCGCATTGTTCGGGACATAGGAGGTAAAGCCTTCGCCGCCGTCCGCCATATGCCCATAGACCAAATTGCCCCGCATCGTGACGTCGGACACTTTGCCTTCATCCACCCGCGCCAGAAAATCGCTGAACGGCATCATGGCTTGGGACGACAGCGAGCTGGGCCCTTGCAACATATTGACGAGCGCCACCAGCATCAAACCGATAACGATCAGAAGAACGATATTTTTCCTGTTGTTATTCAAGGTGTTAGCCTTTCACAAACGGGGCGCAACAAATGCCGGACGCATATACCCTAAGATATAGGAACTAACCGCCATATTGCAACCGGACTCGCGCGGATTTATTCCCATGAAGGTCGTGGCCAATGGACAAGCATAACCGACTGATTTCGCTCGTCAAAAGAAGGTATCGCGATGACCGAATCCCCGCGCCAGAGGGCGGGGAGGCCCGCGCGGATACGGCCTTGGGGAATTTGACGGCGCAGGCTCGGGGAGAGACGGTCGAGAAGATCGTGGTCTTGGACGCCCAAAGCCCGGACTTCAAGCCCCTCTTCCACCCCGATATAGGTGACTTGCCACCTCGTATCCCAACGGACCGTTTGCTGCGCCGAAATCGGCAGGCTCTCCGTGGCGGCTGCCGGTTCGCGCAGAAAAATCGCTTTGTCACACAAATCGCCTTTTTGGATGATGCTGCCCTGAAGCGTGCGGCCTTCACCTTCATCCTGATCGCAAAGCCACTCCAAAATAGGCAGGAGGCTTTTACGCTCCGGCGCGTAGTCTTGCGGACTCAGCTCATCCAAAATCATCGACAAGGCGCGAAGGCCCGTCGCACGCGGAATGCCGCGCAGGGACGTGAGGTCCAGACGATAGGCTCCGCCCGGCATGGCATGGACGGCTTCTTGCAAGAAACACCGGGTATAAAATGTTAAGGCGTCCCGCGCTTCGCGCGCGCGTTCGCCCAGATCGCACAGACGCTCCGGCGTGAGGCCCTCCGGCTCCAGATGCGGCAGGATTTTGCGCAAACGTCCCCGCGCATATTTGTTCGTCGCGTTGGTGGGGTCGATCACAAACGGGACGTGATGGACCTCGCAGGTAGCCAGCAATCGCGCCTTGGGCATGGCCAGCAAGGGACGGACAAGCCGCACCCCCTCCACCACCGTGACGGGGTCCATGCCCGCCAGACCGTCGATGCCGCTGCCTTTGGCAAAACGCATCAGGATCGTTTCTGCCTGATCGTCTGCGTGATGCGCGATGCACAAGGTCGTGATTCCATGCTTTTTACAGGCGTCGATGAGAAGGCCGTATCGCGCTTCGCGCGCGCGGACATGGATGCGGCTTTTCATATCCTCATGCGTCCATGGCAAAATTTCCGTTTCGATATCCATGGCTCGCAGCTTTTCCGCAACACTGGCGGCCTCGCGCGCGGATTCTTCGCGCAGGCCATGTTCGACGATCAGAGCCAGCAGATTTTGGGGGTCCGCATACCGCCGCAGGCAAAAAGTCAGCGCCATGCTGTCCGGCCCGCCCGAGACGGCAATGGCCAGCTTTTCATCCGCCTGAACATACGGCGCGATCGCTTTTTCGAACTCGGCAGGGGTAATCGCAAGATCAGACATGGGCCATACCAAACCATAAAACAAACAACGGAATCAGGAAAATCGAAAGAAGGGTTGAAACGGCGACGGCGGTTGAGGCCTCGTCCGCGTGGAAATCCAGCAAGGACGCTAAAACTGCCGTGTTCGCTCCCATCGGCATGAACGACATCAAAATCAAAATCGGCTCGTACTTCATCGGAACCGCCAAGGGGGTGGCGCGAAGAAGATGCAACAAAAGAAGCGTAAAGGCCGGGCTTAGCATGAATTTCAAGACCGTAGTCACCACGTTAAACTTGATATTAAAGCGAAGCTTGTCCTGTTGGGCGATGCCGATGCCGATAATAAGCGCTCCCAGAATAATGTAGGCTCCGGTAAAATCGTGAGAAAATTTATCCCAGACCGGGGGGATCTTGAGCCCCCACGCGCTGCACGCCATCCCCAAAATAACGACGTATAAAAGCGGCGTTTGCAGCAAACGACGGACGGCATCGCGAGGCGCGTGCTTGCCGCGCGCCATCCAGAAAAATCCAAATGAATATTCATGCAACTGGCCGCCGACAACCGCCACGATATAAACCGCCACCATCTCCGGCGGGAATAAGGCCGCCGCAACCGGAACGCCGAAATAGCCGATATTCGAACAGCCTGCTGTCTGGGCCAGCAAGGGCGCATAGGGGGTCCAAAAACGGCGGGCTACGAAATAGGCGGAAGTACTGAACGCAAGGCTGATGCCGAAACGTAGCACCGGCAGGAAGAACACGTCCGTCGAAAAGGGCAGCTTGACGATGCTGAAGAAAAGAACGACCGGGATAAGGAAATAGATTTGGAGTTGAGCCAAGGTCTGGCCCATGCCGCGAAACCGCCGCCCTAACAAGAAACCCACGCCCATCGTTGCGTATAAAGGTAACAGTTTGTCGAGGAGGTCTAAAAACAGGGACATAATGGTGCTTTTCCTTAAAGGTCGAGGCACCTTAGCCAAAAACAGGTTTTAAGACAATCAAAGTTAGAGAGTTAGGCCGCTTTTCGCTACGCATTCAGCGAGGGCTTCGTGGGTCGATGATGGGGGCGTCATACGACAGAAGGGATCTGCCTCAATACATGCGATGGTTTTTCCATAGCAGTACGCGGTTAGATCATCCGGTTTGACGACAATGCAGCCGGGGGCAACCGAAACGGAGACATTTGTCTGCCCCAGCACTTCTCCCGCGCAGGTTTTCAAGGCGGCTATTTGCTGGGGATCTAGCGGCTTAGCCTCATGGGATTTTGACAGACAATTTATCCCCATAGCCACCGCCGACATAGCCAAAAGCCCAAAAACAACAAACCCGCAGCTTCTTCCCTTATTATTGCTGAGCACTGAAAAGGGGCCGCGAGTTTGTTTTTTCATTTTCTTCTTTTAGGCGTCTTGGACGTAAAGCTTACGAAGCTTTTTCGGTCTTGTTGTAAGAAGTCTTTTCCGCAATACGCGCAGACTTGCCGCGACGCGAACGCAGATAATACAGTTTCGCACGACGGACCGCGCCGCGACGAACCACCGTGATGGATTCCAAACGCGGGCTGTAAAGCGGGAACACGCGTTCAACGCCTTCGCCATAGCTGATCTTGCGAACCGTGAAGGAGGAGTTGATCCCCGCATTTTTACGCGCGATGCAAACGCCTTCATACGCCTGAATACGTTCGCGCGTGCCTTCAACAACGCGCACATTGACGCGGACCGTGTCGCCGGGAGCAAAATCGGGGACCGAAGCGGCCAGCTTTTCGAGCTGCTGCTGTTCAAATTTCTGTAACAAGTTCATCGTTTTACCATCCTTATAGGGCGCAGTCTCAAGGCCCCTTGGCCGAGTTGCGACAAGAGCAAGAGCGCTTCCTATACACAAAGTTTAGAGTCAACTCAATGGTTTCGGCACCATTTTAACTCTTTTTTTCATCTTTTTTGAACTTTTCCCATAAATCCGGCCTGCGCTGGCGGGTTAGCTCTTCGGATTGGGTCTGTCGCCACGCATTAACCTTTTCGTGGTGGCCGGAAATCAGGACATCTGGAACCGCGCGGCCCTCCCAAACCGGGGGGCGCGTGTACTGCGGATATTCCAGCAGGCCTTGACTGAAGCTTTCCTCGTCCGTGGTGGCCTCGTTGCCCATCACGCCGGGAATCAGCCGCGTGCAGGCCTCGATCAGGGTCAGGGCTGCCACTTCGCCTCCGGCCAACACGAAATCGCCAAGAGACACCTCTTCCAGATCCTCCGCGTCGAGGACGCGCTGGTCCACCCCTTCATACCGCCCGCACAAAAGAAGGACCGACGGCGCGGCGGTTAGCTCCTCGACAAGATTTTGGTCAAGGACACGGCCTCGTGGGGAGAGATAAAGACGACGGGCTGCGCGACCGAACGCGGTTTCCGCGCCGCGTAAAGCTGCGGCAATCACATCCGGCTTCATCACCATGCCCGCGCCGCCGCCATAGGGCGTGTCGTCCACCGTGCGGTGCTTGTCCGTCGCAAAGTCGCGGATGTTCAGCACGTCCAATTTCCAAAGCCCGTCTTCGAGCGCGCGTCCGGCCAAGCTTTGCCCGACAGGTCCCGGAAACATTTCGGGAAAGAGCGTCAGGATTTGGGCATGCCAAGAAGAGGCATTCGGCATTTGGCCTTTAGCATCTGGGGAAGAAGGCGTCATTTAAAGCTCCCCTACAATCAACACGCCGCGACCGGCGAAGAAGCGGTCGAACGTTTCGTGGTTTACAAAGGCGTTCTCGCGTGTTTCCTGCGTGTGTCCAGATGGATTGTGAAAGGTAATCCCATTTTCGTCCGCCGCCGTGACCAACACAAGATGTCCGCCTTTTTTCGGCGGCGTTTGTTCAGGCCAACGGATCGTCGGGTGGACCGAGGCCATAAAATACAGGCCTTCGTGCAACAGACCCGGTAAATCGCGGGATGTTTTATCGGTTTCGATGCGGGCTTCGATGTCGAACTCTTCGCGCAGAAACGTCACAAAAGGCGCATAAATCAGACCTTTGATACCGTCGTCACATAGGACATAAGCCCCATAATAGGTTGCGGCGCGGGCCAGTTCCATCGTCGGAAAAACGCGACCGGACAGGGCCGCCCAAATCATTTTGAAACAGGTTACGCCGCAAACATGATTGGCCCATTGGATATATTCCGCCTGATCCACCGCGCCGGACAAGGCCCACAAAGGATCGTCGGCGGGCGTTGCCTTTCCCGTTACAATCGCATGGGCCAAATCAGCCGTTTCCCACTGGCAAAAGGATGGGGTTCTGAGTTGATCTTTTCGTTGGGCAAGGGACGACATAGGAATCTTTCTTACATCAAATGGGATGCCAGCCTTCGCTGGCATGACGGTGTTAATGAGGTTAGCATCATTTATTCGACGGACATTCTTTAGTCTCTTTTTTGGGCTTTGGCGGTTTTTCTTCGGAAAGCCAGCCTTCCGGGATGATGACCTCAATCAGGCTTTTTTCCAAATCTACCGTCGGAACAAAGGCGTCTTTGAATGGCAGCATAAAGCTTTTCGCATTGGCTGGTTTGATTTCCAAAAACACGCCTGCGCCGTAATCATGAACGTCGGTGACGTTGCCGATTTCTTTTCCGGCGGCATCTTGAGCCCTAAGGCCGATCAGGTCCGCGAAATAATATTCGCCCTCTTCTTCCGGCGGCAGGTCTGCGCGATCGACATAGAGCGTTGCGCCTTTGAGTTTTTCGGCTTGATCGCGCGTCGTGACGCCTTCAACCGAGACGATGTAATGGTCGCTTCCCGTCCCACGAAAGTCGAGGGTGAAGGTGCGTTCGCCCGTTTCATCCGTTAGCGGCGCGTAGTCGAAAACGGATTCCGGGTCTTGGGTAAAAGGCGCAAGCTTCATTTGTCCACGCACGCCGTGCGGGCCAAGGAATTTTGCGATGCCAATTTTTTGATGTGCTTTTGTCATGCTTGACCGATCTCAAAATTCACCCGGGCACCATGGATGATACGAAGGATAATAACTTCCTTTTCACACAGCATAAACAAAACCCGATAACGTTCATAAATTAAATGGCGTATTCCCAGAGCCTTGCCATAACTCTCAGGCGCAACAGGACATCTTTTCGGCATCGAAGAAAGGGTACGAACTTTACCCAACAAAGCATCCACAAACTTTTCAGCCTGCACTGGCGATTTTGAAAAAATATACTCAAAAACGCCGTCAAGATCTGCAGACGCTTCATTCGTAATTTTAATGGCAAATTTCATCAAAGATTACCTTTCGGTTTTACCAAAATGTTTAATCTTCAAATTTTCTACCACCTCCTCAAACGCATAAACACGACCGGCTTCCACATCCGCCAAGGCTTGATCCAGCTTTCTATCCTCTGCATACTGATAGGCGATATTCAATAATTGCTGATAGGATTGCGCATCCTGTACCACAAACTCGGCGCGGCCATTGACCGTCAAAATTGCCGGACGGCCCGTCTTTTTCAGCTTTTTCGCATAGGCCTTCGTGTTACGCGCGAAGTCCGTCAACGGATGGATGACTTCAAGATGGATCATGGCTCTATCCCTTTTTTATGATGTGCTAATTCGCAGTGGATTATATCACG
>JBFWLD010000067.1:0-9356 GCA_050252315.1 Bdellovibrionales bacterium | reverse complement strand
CCGAGACGGGCGGATAGGTTTGAGCTTCCAGAACGGCGAAAAAGGCAAGCGTGCTGGCAATCGAAAAAAGGAAGACGGCTTTCAGATAGTCGCGTCCGTTCATGTCGAGTGTGGTGTCAATACCACTCAGGCGATAAAGGCGTTTTTCAAAGGCGGACAGAAAGCGCATCCTTCCGTCAAACACCGCAGCCATATAAAGCCCCACCGGTTTAGCCAGAACCAGCAAGAAGCAGAAATAAAGGGCCAGCTCAAACCAGCCTCGATAAAGGGCGGGGTCCGGGATCATGGAAAAATCTCCGGCTTAAGCAGGGCGACGACAAGATAGATGGTCAATAACGAGGCTGTGATCGCGGCGAGAATCACCATTAACTGCCTGCCTTTCAAGCACGGAACGTCAAGAGGCGGGACCGCGAAGATTACTCTTCGTCGGGTTGACGTCCATAGATTTCACGTTTGCCGACATGGTTGGCTTCACTGATGATGCCATCTTTTTCCATGCGTTCGATGATGGTTGCTGCCCGGTTATAGCCGATCGACAATTGGCGTTGGATATAACTGATGGAAGCTTTACGTTCGCGAAGCACGATGTCAACGGCTTTGTCGTAAAGATCGTTGCCGCCGCCGCCCGAGCCCGAGCCAAACTCGGCGGGTACGTTTTCGTCCCCGTCTTCGGTAATTTCGTCTAGATATTCGGGCTCGCCTTGTTCCTTGAGGAACTTGACGATGTTTTCGACTTCGTCGTCATGCACAAAGGGGCCATGCACGCGTGTGATGCGTCCGCCGCCCGCCATATAGAGCATGTCGCCAAGCCCCAGAAGTTGTTCTGCGCCTTGCTCGCCAAGGATCGTGCGGCTGTCGATTTTGGAGGTCACCTGAAAACTGATACGGGTCGGGAAGTTCGCTTTGATCGTGCCGGTGATGACATCGACGGAGGGGCGTTGCGTGGCCATCAGAATATGAATACCCGCAGCGCGCGCCATTTGGGCGAGGCGTTGAATGGCGCTTTCAATATCTTTGCCCGCGACGAGCATCAGGTCGGCCATTTCGTCAACGATCACGACGATATAGGGCAGGGGCGTGAGGTCAAGCGGTTGTTCCTCGTAAATCGGTTTGCCTGTTTCGCGGTCAAAGCCGGTCTGAACCGTCCGGGTCAGGTTTTCGCCGGTCTTGGCGGCTTCACGCAGCCGTATGTTATAGCCTTCAATGTTGCGCACGCCCAGCTTGGACATAGCGCGGTACCGCTCTTCCATTTCGCGGACCGTCCATTTCAGCGCGACGATCGCCTTTTTCGGTTCGGTGACGACGGGGGCCAAAAGGTGCGGGATGCCTTCATAAACCGACAGCTCCAGCATCTTGGGGTCAATCATGATAAAGCGGCACTTTTCAGGCGGCAGTCGGTAAAGCAAGGACAGGATCATCGTATTGACGGCGACGGATTTGCCCGAGCCGGTTGTCCCCGCGATCAAAAGGTGAGGCATCCGGGCCAGATCCACGATAATCGGCGTACCGGAAATGTCCTTACCCAAAATCAGCGGCAGCCCGCCTTTGTGATCCGTATAGGTTTCGGTGCAGAGCAATTCGCGCAGATACACCATCTCACGCTTTTTGTTCGGCAGTTCGATACCGATCACATTACGGCCTTGCACCACGGCCACGCGGACGGACACGGCGCTCATATTGCGAGCGATGTCGTCGGCCAAAGAGATAACGCGGGAGGAACGGGTGCCGGGCGAGGGCTCCAACTCATACAAGGTGACGACAGGGCCGGGGCTTACCTTCGTGATCTGACCATACACGCCGAAATCGGCCAGCACGGATTCCAGCAGCTTGGCGTTTTTCTCCAAGGCTTCTTCGGAAAGTTCCGGCGGGCTTTTGCGGGAGGCTTCCGGCCATTGCAGTAACTCGATTGGCGGAAGCTCGTGCGTTTCGTCGGATCGGAGTGAAAGTTTGGTCTGCCGCGCCGTTGTGGTCGGTCGATGAACAAGGGAGGATTTTTTCTTGGCCTTGCCGCCGAACAGGCGACGAGGTTTGGGGTCTTCCTCTTCTTCTTCCGCCTCTTCCTCTTCCTCCTCCTCTTCGCCGTCTTCTTCCTCTTCCTCCGTTTCTTCCTCTTCGAGTTCTTCCTCTTCCTCCTCCTCGATTTCTTCTTCCTCTTCCTCGTCGTATTCCTCCTCTTCGCGGCTGCGGCGGCGGTCGCGGAAGGACTGCCAGAGGTCCTGCGCCTTTTCGACAAAGCGTGTCACAAGATTGTGGAGCGTGTCTTGAATTAGATTGACGAAATCATGCCACTCGCCAAAGGTAAGGGCCGACGCCATATAAAGCGTGCCAAGCGACAAGGTGAACATGGCCGTTGCAATGACATAGCCGCCCCAGCTTGCCGGGAACCAGTGGAGGATGCCGGTTGCGATTAGCTTGCCGAAAGCGCCGCCCCAAAAGCGCGTGTTTTCCAGCGCGGCTCCCGGATCAAGCGCAGCTACAGCCACGCCAAAAGAGAGCAGGCTGATAAAGGCGGCAAGCGTTCGCCACCAGAAAAGATCGAGCCCTCTTTGCGTCCCGATGCGCCATCCCCACGCGGACAACACAACGCACAGCAAAATTCCGGCAATGCCGAAATATTGCCAGATAAAGTCGGCGGAATAACTGCCCCACGCGCCAAGCAGGTTGCGGATAGGTTCCGAGGAGGCCGCGTTCAACGAGGGGTCATCAGGCGTATAGCTGATGATGACCAGCGCTAGAAGAATGGAGACAAAGATAAGGAGTCCCCCTTGCAGCCGTGCAAAAAACAGCTTGATGGCTGCACGCAAAGGATCGGGCATCCATCGGGATTTGTTCTTTTTGTATCGTGACCGTGAGCGGACAAGGGGACGCGCAGACATACTTATCAAAACCATAACGTTATTCGGAATAGCCGGAAGGGATTTTCGCTGATTCGTAAGGGTATGTCACGGAAAGAAGAGGAAAAAGGCGCTTGCGAAACGGAAGTAAAGCGCTTAGGCTTCATCTTACCCCTTGCCGCAAGGGCGGGGCGCGTCGCTTGGACGTATCCAGGCGCTTACGTGAAAGAGACTAAAATGCAAGAGACTCGCACTGCGTCTTACGGACGCAATATGGCTGAATTGCCAACCCACTTTTCCCGCATCGACCGTTTACCCCCTTATATTTTCAGCATTACAGGTGCGCTGAAAATGGAGGCTCGCCGCCGGGGCGAGGATATTATCGACTTCGGCATGGGCAATCCGGACGGTCCCACCCCCCAACACATCGTTGATAAGCTTGTTGAAACCGCTAGGCGTGGCGACACGCACGGCTATTCCATGTCCAAGGGAATTCCGCGTCTGCGCAAGGCGATTTGCAACTGGTATAAGCGCCGTTTCGATGTCGATCTGGACCCGGAGACGGAGGCTATTTCGACCATCGGCTCGAAAGAGGGGATTGCGCACCTCATGCTGGCCACGTTGGATCGCGGGGACTGCGTGCTGGTGCCTAATCCTTCTTACCCGATCCATATTTACGGGCCCGTTATCGCAGGCGCGGATATTACGCAGGTGCCGCTTGTGCCGGGCGTGGATTTCTTTGCGGAGCTTGAAAAGGCTATTCGCATGCGCATTCCCAAGCCGAAAATGCTGATTATCAATTTCCCGGCGAACCCGACGGCCCAGTGCGTAGAGCTTGACTTTTTTGAGCGGATCGTGGCCTTGGCCAAGGAATACGGCATTTATGTCGTGCATGATCTGGCCTATGCCGATATTTGCTTCGACGGGTGGCAGTGCCCCAGCATCATGCAGGTTAAAGGCGCCAAGGATGTAGCGGTCGAGTTTTTTACCTTGAGTAAAAGCTACAACATGGCTGGGTGGCGAATGGGCTTTATGGTCGGCAACCCGACCTTGGTCAAAGCCTTGGAACGGATCAAGGGCTATAATGATTACGGCACCTTTACGCCGATTCAGGTCGCCTCGATCACAGCGCTTGAGGGGCCTCAACAGTGCGTGGCCGATGTCTGCGCCAAATATGAAAGCCGCCGTAACGTGCTGGTCAAAGGCCTGCACGAGGCAGGCTGGATGGTCGATAAGCCTAAGGCCGCCATGTATATCTGGGCCAAAATCCCGGAAGCGTACGCGCATCTGGGCTCGCTTGAATTTTCCAAGCTGCTGTTAAAGGAAGCCAAGGTTTCGGTTTCTCCGGGCATCGGCTTTGGCGAGTTCGGGGACGATCATGTCCGCTTTGCGCTGATCGAGAACGAGGAACGTTCGCGTCAGGCCGTCCGTGGCATCAAAGATATGTTCCGGCGGGGCTGCTTAGCCGGTTAGGCCCTTAGAGCAGATCGTGATTAGGTTGGCGTCTTTAGACGACAACCTAAACGCGTGAATCTGCTCGGCAGCAATGAGTCAGAGCAGATCGTGATTAGGTTGGCGTCTTTAGACGACAACCTAAACGCGTGAATCTGTTCGGTAGCAAATAGGTAGAGCCTTTTCCGGCAATAGATAGGGCGACAACCTTTTCGGAAAAGGCTCTAGTTTTTATAGCATAGGTATAAATGCGCGGTTGCGGAAACCTGATAGGTGCCGACAGCCGCGTAGGAGGCTGGGCACGAGCATTGCCCCGTGCTTTTATTGACCTGAAGGCAGCCGCGCGTGGAATCCTGCACAAAGGAACCGGCCTGAACCGGGGCGCAAATGGGGGAGCCTTCCTGCAACCCGACAAGATACTGCCCCGGCGCGCAGGAAACGGTTAGCTGAGGAACCGACGGCGACGAGCAGGTGCCGACATTGCCGTTAATCGAACTTAAAAACTGACCCGCCGGGCAGCGGAGCGAAAGTTGAAAATTAGGTGGAGCCACAAAAACGACCCGCGTGTCAGGTCTTGGCCGGTGCGTCGTTTCCTTGGGCTGGACGGTTTCGACGCAGGATATTTTGCGTCCGTCTTGTGTGGTGATTTTACCGTTGATACAGGCCGAGGTTTGAACCGGATTGATGTTTAATGAGGACTGGCCCGCCATTGCCGCCATTGCCGATGTGGAGAACAGCAAGATCGAACCTAAAAGAAGAAATTGGCGCATAAAAAGTCCTTTTTTGAACAAAAAGCTAACCGATTTTGAGATTGGCGTATTAATATTCGATTAAATGGGGCAAGGAACCTTATGCGCTGCGCTAGAGCAGATCGTGATTAGGTTGGCGTCCATAGACGACCTAAACGCGTGAATCTGCTCGGCAGCAATGAGTTAGAGCCTTTTCCGGCAACAGAAAGGGCGACAACCTTTTCGGAAAAGGCTCTAACCGCTTGAGCTGGGCTTCCAGCCGTGCTAAACCAATGTTTAACAAAAGATTAACCCTTTCGTAGAGATCCCGCCTATGCAAATCGCCCTTGAACGCGCCGCCCTTCTAAAGAGCCTCAGCCATGTGCAAAGCGTAGTCGAACGCCGGAATACGATCCCCATTTTAGCGAACGTGCTGATCCGCGCGGAAGGGGAGACGGTTTCCTTTGTCGCAACTGACATGGAGATCGAAGTCAATGAGACGGTCCCTGCGGAAGTCATCCAACCGGGCGCGATCACCGCGCCAGCTCATACGCTTTACGAGATTGTCCGCAAGCTTCCCGACGGCGCGCAGGTCGAGCTGAAAGCGTCCAGCGCCGGACAGGTCGTGTTGTCGGCAGGGCGCTCCCAGTTCAAGCTGGGCTGTTTGCCGATCGAAGACTTCCCCAAAATGCCGGAGGGCGACCACAAGCACCGCTTTACCTTGTCGGCGGCTGATTTCTCGGCGCTGATCGACAAGACTCGCTTTGCCATTTCGGCGGAAGAGACTCGTTATTACCTGAACGGCATTTACCTGCACGCGACGAAGGAGGGCTCGGTCGATGTGCTACGCGCCGTGGCCACGGACGGCCATCGGTTGGCGCGGGTTGAGATGGCGGCTCCCGAAGGAGCGCAGGGCTTGAAAGGTATCATCATTCCGCGCAAGACGATTGGTGAAATCCGCAAGCTGCTTGATGAAACCAGCGGTGGTGTGGAGTTGGCTTTGTCCGAATCAAAAATCCGTTTCTCTTTGGAGAATATCGTCATTACCTCCAAATTGATTGACGGCACCTTCCCGGATTACGAACGCGTGATCCCCACAGGCAACGACAAGATCCTTGATGTTAACGCCAAGCTTTTCGCGGCTGCCGTGGATCGCGTGGCCACGATTTCGACCGAAAAGTCCCGCGCCGTTAAGCTGAGCTTGTCTCCCGGCCAAATGGTCCTGACCGCGAACGCGCCGGAAGCCGGAAGCGCGACGGAAGAGCTGGAAGTCAGCTACGACAGCGACTCTATGGATATCGGATTTAACGCGCGGTACCTGATGGATATTTTGCAACAGGTCGAAGGTGAAGGTGCCCGTTTTACGCTGGCCGATCCTTCAGCTCCGGCGGTGGTGCAGGATGTCGCCGATGCCAGTGCGCTTTACGTCCTGATGCCGATGCGGGTCTGATGTAGGTTTGTACCTTGTATATTTCCAGCCTTACGCTTACGAACTTTCGTAACCATCCTGATTTGCGGTTTTCGCTGACTCCGTCGCCGATTATTCTGACCGGCCTAAACGGCAGCGGTAAAACCAATATTTTGGAAGCTGTCAGCTTGTTGGTGCCGGGCCGTGGGCTTTGCCGCGCCACGGCTTCCGAATGGCAAAACAAGGCCAACCCGGACCCTTGGGCCGTGGTCGCCGAAGTCGCTTTGCCGTCCGGCGTGTGTAAAATCGCTACGGGTCGTAATCCGGAATTGCCGGAAAGCGAACGACGTTTGGTTCAAATCGACGGGCAAATGGCCAAAAACCAGCAAGTCCTCGCCGATTATGTCGGCATGGCATGGATCACGCCCGACATGGATCGCGTGATGGCCGAAGGTCCATCGGCCCGGCGTAAGCTGATGGACAGGATGGCCTACAGTTTCGATCCTGCCCATGCCGGTCGGGTCCATCGCTATGAAAAAGCGCTTCGGGAGCGTCTGCGGCTTTTACGCGATGGGGTGGCCGACGCCGCGTGGCTGGCAGGCCTTGAAGATGAAATGGCGCGAACAGGCGTAGCCATCGCAGCAGCGCGTCAACAGATGTTGCGTCATCTGCAAACTTCGATCGCCGAAACGCAAAGCGTTTTTCCTAAGGCGATTTTGTCGCTGGCTGGAATGGTCGAAGAATCCTTGGCCAAAGAAGAGCCCGCACTTTTAATCGAAGATAAATTGCGTAGCGCCTTAGCGCGCAATCGCGGCGACGACGCGCAAAGCGGAACCTGCGCCGTGGGCCCGCATCGCAGTGATTTAAAAGTCATTCACGGCGGTCATCATTGTCCGGCGGATTTGTGTTCGACCGGCGAGCAAAAGGCTTTGCTGGTGGCTGTGATGCTGGCTTTTGTTCGCACGTTGGCGCGTGTGCGCGGGATGCAGCCGCTCTTTTTGCTGGACGATATTACGGCGCATCTCGACCGGACCCGGCGCGAGGCATTGTTCGAGGAAATCTTGTCCCTTGGCGTTCAGGCATGGCTAACCGGTACCGATTCCGAGCCTTTTGAAACGCTGTTGCCAAAGGCCCAATCCTTCGCGGCCACGCCCAGACGCGGCGCTTCGGCTTTCTTTCTAGAGCAGATCGTGATTAGGATGGCGTCCTTAGACGACAACCTAAACGCGTGAATCTGCTCGGCAGCAAAGAGTTAGAGCCTTTTTCGCCAATAGAAAGGGCGGCAACCTTTTCGGAAAAGGCTCTAGCGGCATAAAAAAAAGCTGCATACGACAAAGATCGCATGCAGCTTTTAAAGTCTGACACCTTCGTGAAATCGGCCTTAGGCAGCAATTTTGCGTAGATTGGTCGCGGATTCGCGCCCGTTCTTACCCATGCCCATTTCGAACTCAAGGACGTCGCCTTGATTCAGGTTGCTCATATTCGCTTTTTGCACTTCGGTGATGTGAACGAAAACATCTGAGGTGCCTTCTTCCGGCGCAATGAATCCGTATCCTTTAACGGCATTAAACCATTTAACTGTTCCACGCATAGTCTGCACGTCCTTCTTTGATGGCTGAGGCGGTAGGGTGCGAACGAACAGGACGTTCGTTCGGCGAGGCGTCAGAGCCTTCGCCCTATTTTTATCCCTTTTTTTTGAAACAAGAGCAAGAGGAGAAATCATACGCAGGATAGGGATTGTCAGTTTCCGAACGACCGTATAAGATTCTTTTTATGAAAAAGAATTCGACCTTATTTTTGTGTTGCGCCGTTGTTGTGATGACTCTTGGTCCATGCGTATGTATGGCGCAGGGAACGTCTTCGACAACCTATTCAAGGATCGGCGACAATCTTGAAGTCAGCCGGTTTGCCAAGGCGATTGAAGATTTGCCTTTGATGCCTGGTCTTGGGGTGGTTGAAGATAAGGACATGCTGTTTATCTTTGGGTCAAGCCGGATTGCGCAAACGACCTTGAAGGGCGGCGTGGACATCGACCGAGTCTATTATTTTTATCAAGCAACCCTGCCGCAGCTTGGCTGGAAAGAAATCACGCCCAAGCTTTACGAGCGGTCGGGTGAGCGCTTGCATATGAAAGCCAGCAGTGCGAACCGCGACGGCATGACCTATGTGCAGTTCGAGGTCGAGCCGCTGACCGACCCCGGCCAAAACTGATCCGCTAGGCAAATCTCTGCGTCGCCGCGCATGGCCGCCAGACAGCCATTTCTTCGTTCTTTTTTGCCATAGGCGAGGTCGTGACCGTCCGGCGTGATAACGCGTCCCCCCATGGCGTTTAAAATAGCGTGTCCTGCTGCCGTGTCCCATTCGCTTGTGACGCTTAGCCTCAGGAAGAGGTCGGCCTCACCCACAGCGACAAGGGTCATTTTATAGGCGCTGGCATGGATCGCGTAATTTTCAATCCGGCCTTGGCGTTGCCATTCGTCTAGTGGCGCCTTATGGGAATCGCGTACACTGATAGTCAGGCGTGGTGGCTGGCGGGTGGGCGGTGGAGCCAACGGTGTTTGAGTTCCTTGAAGCCTCCGGAATCCTTCTTCCCCAATGGCCCCGAAAACAAGATCGTCGCGCGCCGGGGCGTAAACCAAACCAGCCACAGGCACGCCGTCGCGGATCAGCCCGATATTGACCGAGAAATCATTGCGTCCGGTGATGAAATCGCGCGTCCCGTCGAGCGGGTCCACAAGCCAATAGGTCGGGTAATCTACGCAGGTTTTGTGATCCTGCTCTTCGGCGATAACCGGAATGTCGGGGGTGAGGATGGCAAGCCCTGCCAGAATCGTTTCCTGAGACGCATGGTCGGCGCGTGTCACGGGCGTCCCGTCCGCCTTGCGTTGCGTCTCGAGCGAGTCGTCCGCGCGTATTTGAAGAATGCGTTCTCCT
>JBFWLD010000066.1:0-9397 GCA_050252315.1 Bdellovibrionales bacterium | reverse complement strand
CCAACCTAATCACGATCTGCTCTAGAGCCTTTTCCGAAAAGGTTGTTGCACTTTCTATTGCCGGAACAGGCTCTAACTCTTTACTGCCGAGCAGATTCACGCGTTTAGGTCGTCGTCTAAGGACGCCAACCTAATCACGATCTGCTCTAACCCCAGCTTTGGGCATCCAATCTAGCCGAGGCGGGAACTTCCAAATAGGTTGCCAAAGTTGCCAGCATAGCCATACGCTGGTTAAACGCCTGCCAAACCTGAGTCATGGGAATAGCCGTACCATGTTGCGCCAGATAAGCGGCGCGATCATCCGGGGCCATATAAAGGATACGGTCCGCCTCCGCATAATGGCTTTCCGCATAAATCTGACCAGCGGCCCGCAAAATGTTCCAGCACAACAAGCGCCATTGCTCCGGCGTTGCGCCGGGTTCGGCAACGGCACGCGTAATTTGATCCGCCATCTTGACCAGACGTTCACTCACCTCGCCCAACAGCTCATGTTCGCCGCGCCCGAAGGAGTACTGCGCCACCGCCCCGATAACCGGGACCATCGCTTCCAACATCTTGGCACGAAAAGTCGCAACCGTATTGGGCAGGCTTTCGCCGCCTGTCGGGATCTGCGTTTTAAACTTCTCTTGCAACCGAGCGGCCATGGAAGCCAGCTCCGACGATTCTTCCGGCGTTATCACCTTGCCCGTGGCGCGATATCCTGCGGCTACGACTTGCGTGGCAGAGCCGGACAAAGCCCACCGTACGGACGGTTCCAACTCTGTGCTGTCAACGCCAATTTCTTTGGAAAGCTCAACGCTCAGATTGATAGAGCCATCAACCAGCTTAGCAAATTCCTCAGGCTTGTTCACATCGGAAGGCACATCAGCCGCCGTTGACGTGCTTTCCGCCAAAACTTGCAATAAGGGCATCCCGATCTGACGAAAGGAAGCCAAAAGCGTTTGCATACGCGCATCAAAATCGGAAGGTATTGAAGCCTGTGAAGTATAGTTCATTAGACAAGTGTTCTCTTCATATGAATGGATCAATAGACGGACTATACACCGCCCGATAGACCGCGCCAACAGGGTCCGTTACTTTCAAACGAAAACGCCCTTATAGAAAACACCCTTGGTTAATGAAAAATAGTTAACAAAATGTATTTTCCAGCAATTAGGGACCAGACGCCTTGACTTGAGAGGTTCTGCGCGAAGATAAAAAACAGCCCTACCTCCTTAAAAAGCCCGACTTTATCCCGATACAGCCATCGCTCTTCGCATTGCAGGTTCTATTTTTTAGCCACACCCACCGTTTGTACAGGCCCACCACCCTCGACTTTTGTGCAGGCCCACCACCCGCCCCTTGCGGGAGGGTCGAAATTGCCTTGGCATTTTCGGGGAGGGGTCCTCGCCCAACCGCCAACAAATCCTCCGGCCCTTTCCTTCTTTAAAAGAACTCTCTGATTTTAAGGCCTCCTGCCCCTAATTTACATTTTATCAGCCTCCTGAAAACAGGCTTCGATTTCTTGGAGCCCCTTAAGCGCATTAGAAAAAGCCCGATCCTGTAACGTGATACTATCGAGCCAATCCTGACGTGACTCGTTACACCGAGCCAACACCATCAGCGCTTCGGGGGACATCAGCCCCCCCAACATATCGGACTGGATACGCCGAGACGCAGCACACATCTGGGTTGCAATGTTTTCAAACTGAGCCAAACTTAATCCATTCTGGCAATTGGCATATTCCTGTCCTAAATTTAAATTGGCGCCCTTCGCCGCAATACACGCATCCTTGGCCGCCTCACAAAAAGCCGCCATATTTTTATCCGCACAATTCGGACGCGTCAGCGTTCCTAACCGATAGGCACATTGATAAGTAAAAACATTTTGACGTGCCCGACAGGTGTTATATTTGTCCATTTTCGGAATGCCATCCGGCGTAAATTTAGCATCGCCATAGGGGCCGGGCGGCCTGAAATTCGTAGCAATATAACAATATTGCGCCGCTTGCATCCACCGATTCATCGAATCCAGCACGGCTTCATCTTCCGAAGCCGGAGCAAAAATCAACACGTCCTGTTCAATGCCGTTTTCCTTGATGGTTTTCGACTCAACGGAAGGCAAGGTATAAGAATTACGACGACCAAGTGTCGTTGACATAATATTCATGTCCGCATCGGAGATCCCCGCCGAATAGAACGGGGCCCGACAAACAGCCGGAATCCCGGATACAGGATTCCCCACGGCAAGAGCAAACCCCTTGGCCATACCGCATTGAAGAAGGGCCTGATCCGTCCAGTACCGAGGGCCGGTTCCCTGCCCCAGATAGGTTGAATCAATGGCCGTAGTAATAATACTGGCAACCATTCGGGCAAATTCCTCCATCACGGGGACAGCTTGCTCGACCTTGATACGATTGCACAAAAACTGATCCGCTCCACCGGCACTCACGCCGGTATTCGCGGCGGTTTCGGCTCCCAGCGCCGCAATTTGCGTTTCAATATTGGCACTGATCAACGCATCCGTTCGCGCAGTATCCGCAGCATTCGAAACCCCTTCGGACATAATCTTTAGAGCTTTATTGGAAGATTCCACCCCAAACCAGCTATTAATCTCTTTTTCCAACGACCGCTGAAGATCCAGAATGCCTCCAATAAAACTATCATCGCCAAAAGCCTCATTAATCTTTCCAGCAATCGTTTCTGTAATATCTTCAAGATAAGTCGCGACAACAAACGCATCCGTTGTCTCGTCTCCCGGACAAATCGGCGTATCATCGTGACTACACGCCAAGGCTGGCGCAGGCCACGCCAGACAGGCCATCCCCATTAGAAAAAAGCCGACTCCCAAAACCTGCGCGCTTCGTCTGGCGGCTCTTTGCGCCCAAACGCCGAAAAGTTCAGTCCAAAAAGAAAGGAATGATCCGCGCATTTTAATCCCCAAGACGCCCTATTGGCCGCCACTCATGATTCTCTGAACTCTATTAAAATCCTTACGGACCGACATAGCGCCCTCAACAGCACTTACCAAATTGCCATTCAAACGGGCCATAGACACCTGCCATTTATTCCACCCGGAAGCACACCTGACCGCCTGTTCAAGCATCTCCTTCGAAACAGACCCGGTGTTGGCCGACAACATAAAATATTGCGTGGATTTACAAGAGATGTTTTTCAGATAGTCCAGTTGATATGTGCTTTGCCCCTTCTTGCAGTTATCAAACTTCTCTTTCATCGTCGCCTCGTCCAGATAATTTGTTTTTCCTGCCGTTCCGATGGCTTGCTTACAGGCTTTAATCGAATCATCCCACGCCCCCATTTCTTCGTTAGGCCGTTGATAATAGCTCAACACCTGAGAGCATTGGGCAACGACCTGCGTGCCGCGGCTGATCGCCGTATGGTATTGCGCCTCGGCATCCATCAAAACACTCGACGTCAACATATCCGGTCCTGCCGGTGCCGTCGGTTTGGGGCCAGGCAGTTGCAAACAATAATTCATGGCCGCAATCCACATTTTCTGATTATCGTTCTGTGGAGAAAGAACCGAAGCATCCAACCCGTCATATTCAATCTTAACCTTTAAGGGATGTTCCAACGTCACAGCGCCATCCATCGTTGAAGGAAGAATATCCGCGTCAATAAACGTCCGTTTAAACGACCCGACCTCGCTCTTCGAATCGACACATTGGGCAGGATATCCATCAATGGGATTCCCATATTTGTTGCGACACCGAAGGTTCATTGCCAGCCGCGTTCCTCTTGGCCCCTCAGGGTCCGAACCGACCCCACGCCCTTCCATCACCCAAGCCTCGACAATCTCGCGAACCGTTTCATCTTGAAACGTCTCCATCGAAATAGCCGATTGTTGCAACACCATCCTGCGGCAGGTGTGCGTGACATTGGGGTCCAGATCATCGCCGATAATCCGTAACGTTTCCGCCGTAAAAGTGGTGAAAGCGTTCGTGTTCCTTTCAATATCTGTCAGCTCTCCCTTCACTATCGTTTGGATTTTTTTGATCCCAAGCAACGCAGCCGTCTGGGTTGAAATCATATCCATCAAATAATTGAACGAGGAGGTCACCAGATAAAGCACGTTATCTATAATACCAACGATGGTCTGAAGCGCGCTAACCACATCCTTATAGCCCTGCGCATCCGTCAATTTTCTTTTAACAGAAACAATGAAACTGGATATGGAGAACGTCTCAACGGCATACGCCGGCGGTGCCGGATAGGTCGAAAGGCCAAAAACAATCATGACCGCAAGCATCACTCGAAGAACAACGGCACGAAAAACGCCCCGTTTCTTCTTGCCTCCATTCTGAGAGGCACTCTTATAAGCCCCACGCATCATCCGGATCATCGCGTTTCTCCCAAAGCATCAACCGTTGCCCAACAGCCATTTAAATCGTCCATGGCACGAATAGCCGCGTCACAATTATCTTTTAACGTAAAGATTAAGTCGGACAAGTTCGTGCTCAACCGGCTGCAATCCTCGATTGCCCCGTCCGTCTCGTTATTCGTCGCGCCTGTTCCCTTCAAGGAAACATAATGGTTGGAGGCTTTGCACCAACTTTGCTCAATCTTATAGGCTTCATAGGCGCTCAAGCCCTTTTCGCACCCATCGTAACGGGAAAGATCAACATTGTTCTTCGCCTTCTCGCACAAAGATTTCTGATAGTCCCGCAAAGGCTGAAGCGATGGGTCCGTGCTGTTCGGTCGCGTCAGAAAAGCGATCCAATCCGCGCATTGTTTGATCAAACCGTTTTGATTGGCGGCACAATGATAAAACATGCGACGTTGCGTGACGCCAACCGGACTATCCAACGGAAGGGGGATAGGACGATTGCCTGCAATGTTATAAAGCCAGTAGAACTTAGCCAGCCAGAATTTTTGTTCAGCCGTTGTCGGATCCGCCGGATAACGAACGATAACCTTTTGCCCGGTCCCCTCATCCGTATATTGCGCACTCTCGATTTGGGGCATTTCATAAATTTGCGAAGGGTCCGGCCCCATCATGTCGCTTTCCTGCAACCGGCGTCCGTCCGTACCGACCGTGGCCGCAGTCGTACTATCCGTACACGCCGTCGTCCCATCAATAGCGCTTCCAAATTTAATCTTCCCCCCGCACCGTGCCATTAGATTTTTATAAACTTCTATCGGCCCCGTGGTACCCGCAGAACGCCCGCGAGCACTAATGCCTTCAACAAGCATGCGCGAAACTTCACGCGCGAAATCAAGCGTCGTGGCCGTCAATTGATGAACCATAATCGAACGGCAAACCTGCGCTGTATTGGTCAACGTATATTTACCAACAACCCGCGATTCTTCCGCCGCGCGCATTGCGGCAAAATAAGCATCCACTCTCTCTTTTGTAAGAGCGACCTCAAGCTTGGTTGTAATAATATCGCTGGTTGCTTCCAAAGAGGAATTCAAACCGAATAAATCGTATAAATCGTCAAAAATACTGTCTAATGAATTGAGCAAATCACTCAGTTGCTTGATGATCTTGGCATTCTTAACCTCTTTCATCGCCCAATAGACTTCTTTTTGGATCCCATCAATAAGATTTGAAGCCGTCTCAAGCGTTGTCTGAATCGGCGTAAAGGCATGGGCAGAGGAAGAAAACCCTCCGATTCCCAAAAGACAAAGCAACAGAAGCATACAAAGCTTTCGCATGCATTTCATCCTTCGAAGAAAAGTCACTTTAGGCATCTGTACGCCCTCCCATCATCCTTTTATTTCCGTCCCGACACAAACAGTCTCTCCTAAACTCGTTTAGTAAGACGAACTTGACACGCCAATATCGGTCCCCGTATCAACATCGATATGACGAATAAAAAATCGGGACAAATAACTACTAGGCACGCGTGAACCGTATCCTTCCCCAGGAACAATCGGAAACTGCATCAAATCCGCCATGGAAACACCATCACAGGTCGTTTCCTCAACATTAGGAAGAGTCAGTGTAAAATAATCAAGGTCCGGGATCGGAATACAAAGAGAGTTCAACGCATTATTAACAAGCGTATCCAAGGTATCCGCCGCAACGGTACAAACCTGATTGAGAAAATCATCTTTAATATCATCAAGAAGCGTCGCGATAATGTTATTCTTCCCGTCCGCCTTTTCCGCCAAAGATTGTTGAGCATCATAATAAACATTAAAACATTTCGATTTAAAAATAGGCGTAAAATACGATTGGGGATAACGCGCATAACTTTTAACATGCTGCTTTACAAACGCTTCCTGTTTGTAAATTTTACCCGTAACATAAGCGCCGTTCGCCTGAACAAGGCCTTTTTCAATAGCTTCATCGCATTCATACGTCGTCTCCTCTGCCAAAACCGGGCTAGAAACGAACAGGCCCGAACAAAGAGCGATCACCAACGCCATCTGTTTGCCTTTTAAGGAAAATCCGCTTTGTTCTGTCATAGCAGGCCTCTCTTGTTTCATCATCCGCAGGATACCGCAGCTTATTTTGCCACAAAAATCATTGGAATTCATAGGTACCATCCTCATTTAGCTCGCCTCGCCGAATAAACCCATCCGGCCCGATCGGTGTAATACTATAAGAAGGAATCCCCACGACAACCGGCACCGAGCCCAACGAATACACATCCACAGAAGGCGTCGTTGTTGTCGTACTGTTGAAAATGGCATAATTCCCCAAAAGGTTAAGGCCATCACAGGTCGTGGTCCCCAAATCCGGATTGGCCAAATCAACCCCCAAATCAAACCTTTCTCTATCCAGAGAAAGGGGAAGACACATCGTATTCAAAGCATTATTCACCAAGGTCTGCATGGTATCGGAAAAATAACCACAGGTCTGATTAAGAAAATCATCGACAAGGTCTTGGATCGCCCGCTTGAACAATGATTTTACATCCATCTTATCCCTAAGAAACCCTTGCTTCTCGACATAATAGTTCAAACATTTCTGCTCTTCCGCTATGTCTCCCAAATGAATAGGGTTATACAGTTTCTCTTTCACAGAGGTATGATAGATTTTTTCCTGCGTTCTGGTGCGGGTGACACGATACGTCTCCGCAGCCTTCGCCAAAGCCTTTGACAATTCCCCCGTTCGATCGGCACATTCAAAATATTCGGCAATAACCTCACCTTTTGAATTTTTGACGGTTGTTAAGGTATAATCTTCGCTCGCCGTATCAACATTGGTCGTTCTGGTAACCACACCGGCACTCCCGGCTGAAGTCCCCATTGTCTCAGCAATGACCGTATATTCGACACTCCCCCAACACCATCCCAAATCTCCATACTGCGTCACCTCACCTGCATATTGACAAAGCCCGCCGATCAAACTGCCGCGACCGCTTTTCCCCTCTTGAAGGGCACGGTTACCATATTTCGTACAAAAGGCAGGATCACTTAACAGCTTTACACGAAAGGCTTCAGGCGTCATGCCTGCTTCCGCCGCCCATCCTTTATTTTTTTTGGTGGGAACAATATTGGTCCAACCAATCATGTAAGCGCACTGGGCTCCATAATTATAACCCGTATATTTTGGGCCTTGTCTAGACAATATCCCATCTGATTCACGCGGAGGAATGGCTTTCAAATAAAAGGCATCGCCATAGGTCAAAGCTTGATCCCACACCCCATTGGCTACCATGCGGGCCTTTGCCGCAAGGATTTGAGCTTCGCTCTGAGGCATAAGCCATCGCCTTTGTTTGCCAGCATATCTCTTGCTAACAGGGACGATGTCATACCCCTTACGCGCATCCGTAAAAGAGGCATCCGCAACTTTTGCCGCAACTTCATGACTTAAAAAGACGAACACACATAAAAGCATCACCCCAAAAACCAATCTGGAATGCCGCTTTTTTCGTAAAAATTTTGTGTGCCTGCCCACGAACCAGCCTACCCTTTCCTGTACTTCTTCAACAGATCGAAGGGTCGGTCAGAAGCCTCCTCCGTGCAAGACCCCGGACTGAGAAATTGGGGATCCTGATTGGCCTCAAGCCAAACGTCGCGCATCTCGCGATAAGCATAGCGCCAACAGAGGAACACAGCCTTCTTCTTCAAATCAACGAAAACTTTCGCCTGATTGACGGCGCAGGCATGCTCTTGGCACGAAGAAAGGTAAAGAACATCGTCCTGTATCGCAACCGGAGAAGAAACCGAAAGCCCGCCTTCAAAAAGGATCTTCCGAATATTCGGCCCAGCAAACGCAGCCATCTTTTTCTGAAGCTCAGGATTATCCCATAGCTTGTGACCGTCGATCTGATCCGCAGGATACTTCCCGATCCACGCCCGCAAATCGTCCAGAGTTTCGTTCTTAGCCCAAGCTTCGGAGGCCCCAATCAAAGCAAGCCCCAGAAACAAAACGGCAAAAATACGACACATTGACTCGTTCCCTGTCCAAAAACCTGCCATTTTTAGCCTTCCGCACGCACGTCTAGCGACTGAATGACCGGGAAAAAGGCTTTCCCTATAATCTTCAGCCGTTCTACTTAACATTGACTTAATTTCCGTCGGTTGAGCAAGGCAAAAGTAAACATCGTCAACGCGATAGACGCCCACAGGGAATCCGTCCAAAGATTATAAGCACAAAGGAGAAGACACAAAACAAACGTCAGACAAGCCAGCGCATAAGGCCTGAACTCAGAAGCCAACCGCCCGACAAGCCTTAACGCCCCCAGAACCATAAATAGATAGAGGAACAAACCGGCAATCCCTAAATCGCTCCAAAGCTGGACCACGGCGTTATGCGGATGCGCAGCGGCATTCTGCACAAGGGCGTAAAAGGCCCCATGAGGAACCGCCCATTCCAGTTGCCCGGCACTCCCCATCCCCCATCCGAGCCACGGGCTTTCCTGGATTCGATAGGAAAAATAGTCCCATATCTCGACACGATGAGCCCACGAGCCGGGCAGCAAAGCCAGCGCCCCATGATGTTCGGTAAACAGCCACCTTGCATAAAAAGGCCAGCCCATAAAGAGAACCGCCGCGCCCGCGATCCCAGCCACAGTCAACCTAGGGAAAAGCCAAGCCAGAACAAAGACGAAACAGGAAGCAACCGCCGCAACCTGAGCCGCTCTTGAATGCGTAATCACCAAAGAGATCAGGAGCATACAAAGAAGAAGCCCAAAAACACACCGCCCTCGAAACGAATGATGCACCTTCTTTTCCGCGCCCCACCACGCCATATAGGGCCATAGCAGCATCAAAATATAGCTGTACCCACGGTTCAACTTTGTAACCTCTGGCGCCCCCTCCCCATAGCGATGGATCGCGTAAGCCAACACAAGGGTCAGACCGAACAAGCTGACGGAAACCAGCCCGCCCCAGAAAGAAGCGTAGGAAAAGAGCGCCGAAACCCGATCCTGAATTTTAATATTCGAAAGCAAAATCAATGGAATAAGAAACGAAGCGCATTTAAAAGATGAATAAAGAG
>JBFWLD010000065.1:0-9663 GCA_050252315.1 Bdellovibrionales bacterium | reverse complement strand
GAACGGTGCCACGCCATTATCTATATCGCCTATGGCCGTATCGTGACGGAAGGCACAGTTACGGACGTGATCCATCATGCAGGCCTCACCACATGGAGCGTGCGTGGTTCGTCGCTATCTTCCCTGATGCATGAATTGGAAAATAATCCGGCGATCACGACCGTCGCGGCCTTTGGCGACAGCCTGCATATCAGCGGCACGGACGCGCAGAAGCTCGACCAAGCGCTTGCCCCCTTTAAAGAAAGAGCTGGCCTGACATGGCATCAATCGCCCCCTGATCTGGAAGACGCGTTTATCCACTTCATGGCCCGTTCGCAAGAGCAAGAAGGTGCAGCATGAAAAAAGCGCTGCATCCCTTTTCCCTGCGTCGGCTCAAGGCGATTATGATTAAGGAGTTCACGCAGCTCCGGCGCGACCGCTCGACCTTCGCCATGATTATCATGGTCCCAATTTTTCAACTTTTGCTGTTCGGCTATGCGATCAATTCCGATCCCAAACATTTACCGACGGCGGTGCTGGCCCAAGATCATTCGGTATTGGCGCGTAGCTTCATCGCAGCATTAAAGAATTCCGATTATTTCGACGTACGCCTTGAAATTACGTCACCTAAACAAGGCCAAGATCTTCTTCAAAAAGGCGCGGTCCAGTTCGTCGTCACGATTCCCGAAAACTACCACCGCGACGTGGTGCGCGGTGAAAAGCCTGCCATATTGGTTGAAGCCGACGCGACCGATCCCATGGCCATGTCCGGAGCGCTCGGCTCGATCAATCAGGTGATGGCCTCGGCCCTTGGCCACGACATCAAAGGCCCCTTGACCTATTTAAAAGCCAAAGCCGCCCCGGCCACGGTCACGGTTCACAGGCTCTATAATCCGGAAGGCTTCTCGCGCTATAACATCGTGCCGGGGCTGACGGGGGTTGTGCTTACCATGACAGGCATCATGATGACGGCGCTCGCCATGACGCGGGAGCGCGAACGCGGCACCATGGAAAATCTGCTTTCCATGCCGGTCCGACCGATCGAGGTCATGGCCGGGAAGATCGCACCCTATATCATCATCGGCTATGTCCAGTCTTTTATCATCGTCGCGGTGGCCAAGCTGTTATTCGGAGTCCCAATCTTGGGCAATTTGGGCCTGCTGTCCCTCGCGCTTTTGATTTTTATCCTGTGTAATCTGGCGCTTGGTTTTACCTTGTCGGTGGCGGCTAAAAATCAGACACAAGCGCTTCAGCTTTCCGTGTTTCCGCTTTTGCCCTCGATTTTGCTTTCGGGATTTATGTTTCCCTTTTACGGCATGCCGCAATGGGCACAATGGCTCGGCAATTGTTTACCCTTGACCTATTTTGCGCGCATTGTGCGCGGCATTTTGCTTAAAGGGAACACGTTTCCTGAAATTTTGCCGCATGTCTGGCCCCTACTGCTTTTCATGAGTATAGTTACGGCGATTGCCATGAAATTTTATAAACAAACCCTTGACTAAAAGCCAGCCGAGAGCGACCCTAAAGAGGACTTATTTTAAGGAGAACGCCATGCTTAAAAAATCGTTTTGTTTGTTCGTATCGGCGCTTGTGCTATCGGCGTGCGCCTCGTCGCAACCGCGCATTATCCAACCGGATTCCAACGTGCCGGACATCCAGCTTTCGGTCGGTCTGGCCACGCAGATTGAAATGCCGGATCAAGGCCGCGTTCAGTCGGTGGTCGTCGGTAACCCGTCTTTGGTATCGGCGGAAGCTGCGGGCGATGTTGTGAGCCTGATCGCCAAGGGGGGCACGGGCGAAACAAACCTGATTATCCGTGCGCGTGAAGACGGCGATACGAAGGTGTACCAGTACCGCGTAACCGTCCAATAGGACCGATGCCTGCCGATGACCTGATCCTGCGTAACCTGCGCGAATGCCCGGAGCAGTCGCCGATCGTCGCGGATCGCGTTTGGTGCGCATGGTGGCAGGCCAAGGGCACGCCCTTATCCTTTATCGAGGACCGAACCCACGAAGCCCTCAAAAGCAGCGGGATTCCCTTTACGCTTGTTGCGACGATCGACGGCGTTTTTGCCGGAACAGCCTCGGTCATAGAAAACGACTTATCGGTAAGGCCAGCCCTAACGCCATGGGTTGCTGCGGTTTGGGTCGAGGCGCCTTTTCGGGAGCAGGGCGTGGCAACATCCCTGTTAAATAAAGCGGTTTCGGAGGCCGAGGCCATGGGCCATCCCTCTCTTTACCTGTGTGCCAAACCGGAAAAAGGGCCTTTTTACAGGCGCCGAGGATGGCGCGTACTGGAAAAAGAAGTCGACCCTGAAAAAGTGTGGGTACTTCGCCACCCTCCCACGGATTTCATGTTGGAGGATAAAGCCTAAATCTCAACGTCTTTCCGGAGAAACTTTCTCTTTGGGCCCAAAGGCACGAAAGAAAGTTTCATCCGGAATCCAGTCCTTCCCACGCTACAGATTCGGGCCTATAATCATCGTGCCCCATGCTTTGAAGGATTTAGGTTCGATGTGGAGAAAACTGTCATCCCATCCCATAACGCGCTCGCCCGCTTTTGGTGCGGGGCTGGTCCTTGTGCTGGTGATGGTTTCAATCATGCTGGGCTCGCGCAATGTGTTTGCGATCTTCAATCTGGAAGGTCTGGCGATCGTCGTGGGGGGCGTGATCGTCTCAGCCTATATGAGCTACGATTCGACAGACGTTCGCAAAGCCTTGTTGGCCATCCGCCATATGTTCAAAAAGAAGCAGGAAACGCAAGAAATCCTGCCGCGTGATATGATGGCGATTATCTATTGCGCACGGCTGCTTAAAGATAAAGGCATGCGCAGTCTGGAAAGCGTCATCGCCAAAAGCGGTCTGACGGACCCCTTTGTCAAATACGGCCTGAACATGGCGGTCAGCGACTACCCGCCGGAAGATGTGCGGGAGATGATGGAAACCGCCGTCGAAGCCGCGTACGAGCGCGACTCGATCCCGGTTGAGATTTTGCAAAGCATGGCAGGGCACGCCCCGGCCTTCGGCATGGTCGGCACGCTCGTCGGCATGGTGATTTTACTTTCCAATTTCAGCGGCAACATGGCGGAAGTAGGCTCCAGCCTTGGCGTGGCGTTTCTCTCGACGCTTTACGGCGTGCTTTCCGCGCGGATGGTCTATATCCCGGCGGCGACGAAACTCAGGCAGGAGGTCGATAGCCGTCGCTTCCGCAATTACCTGATTACCGAGGGGATCGTGATGTTGTCCAGCGGCAAAACGCCGATGTATATCCAAGATCGCCTCAACAGCTTCCTGTGCCCCGAAGCGCGTAATTACATTGACGTGTTGAACGCGGACTATCCGGACGACGAGGACGGCCCGCATGTGCCCTTTCACATGGCGCATGTGGCATGAAAAAGCACCGCTGGCGGCGTAAAGGCGGAGCAGGGCGCGATCATTCCGATGATTGGTTGATGACCTATGCGGATATGATTACGCTGCTTTTGTGTTTCTTCGCCGTCTTTCTTTTTGCCTCGGTGTCGGTGAACCGACAGCTTGAGAAGGAAAAGGCCCAGTTGGTGGAAGAAGCCAAAGCCTTCCCCGGCGAGGAAACGCTCCCCCCACGCATCGAACCCCGTCCGCCGGTTCAGGATTTAACGCCTGCGCCTGTGTTAAAAGGCAACCTGCCGTTTCACGACCCGCTGGCCGACCCCGCGCCGGAGCCGTCGCCGCCGACCGTGAGTAAAGAGCAGTTGGATGAACTTTTGCTGGCCGCAGCCCTGCCAGAGCTTAACCTCGACCTTGACGCCCCGGAAAAGGACGATCCCTCACCGCCGCCCAAGCCGGAAGCCAAAGGGGACAGGCTGACGGTCATGGAAATGAACAGTGCGGCCTTTTTCGACAGTGGCTCGGCGATCCTCCGCCCTAAAGGCAAAGAGGTCCTCACCCAAGTGGCCGAAAAAATCAAAGGCGACGCGTTCAAAGCGTATCGTATTACGGTGGAGGGGCACACCGACGACACGCCGATCAGCACGCTCCAGTTCCCCTCGAATTGGGAGCTTTCCACGGCCCGCGCCGCCGCTGTGGTGCATTTCTTTTTGGAGCAGGGGCTCCCCGCCGAACGTTTACGCGCCGCAGGCTATGCGGATACGTTCCCCAAAGTCCCGAACCGCGACGACAAAGGCACTGCCTTACCGGAAAATCAGGCCAAAAACCGCCGCGTGGTCATCAAATTGGAAAAGATCGAAAAGGAATAAAAATCCTCACCCACCAACGTCTTCCCGTAAAACTTTTCTCCGAAGCGATGACCTTATCGAATCTAAAAGCGCAATAAAAACACCGTCATCCCGTTGTAAAACGGGATCCAGGCCCGAACCCAAAACATCATCCAAGGCCGTGGGTTTTATGCGGGATCCAGCCCTGCTTATCCTCCTCCCTAACCTCTCCATTAAAGAACCAATCCCCTGCCGTTGTCATCCCGGACGCCCCTTTTTCAGGGGCGATCCGGGATCCCATCTCGTTTCCTGAAATCCCCTTTCGTCTATTCTTTAGGAGCCAAGCCCCTTCATTCCCGTTGCAATCGTACAACCTGATAGGATTCATCGGGAAATTGTGACGGTGCGAAAGCCCGTAAAAGCTCGGCCTTCATCCCTTCTGGAAGCCGCGATCGAGCTTGTTCCTGTTCGGACCACACATTGCCCAACAGCAAATAAGCCTCATGAAGCCCACGTTCCTCCATAACCTCTTTCGCCTGCGCCAAAGCGGTTGTGAGCGCCGGAACCTTATCGCTGTTTTTCGACCAGCGCGGCGCGCCGCGTTCGCATTTGCATTGAGGAAAGTAGAATTTCCGTCCCAAATAGCCGGAAACCGGCACGGCGGTATAATCCGGCACCGCGATCCAGAAAGCCTGATCCAAACGGTTTTCTTTAATCCAGCCCGCAACGTTTCGGCTTTGCGAGCGAGGCACGGGCTGCGTAAAATCAGCCAGCCGATCCACCCCCATCAAGGCCAAAACAGCCAACAAAAGAACCATCGCACCGTTCTGAACAAGCAGGGTAGGCCGAGGCTCCTGCCAGATCACGAAAACAAGCGCCAAAGGCAGCAGCAAAAGATGGTGCTGGATCAAGGGATAGCCGATTTGATCGACAAAAAGGAAGGACGCCAAAATAGCGGCAAAAGCCGCCAAAGACCGCCACCGCCACAAAGCCACGCCAAGGCCGAGCAAAACCAAAAGGCATGTAACCCCCACCCCTACCGTGGACGTCCCGGTAAAAGGCCCGGAAAAAAGCGTCATACTCTTGGCAAAGAAACCCAAAACGCTTGCGTTCTTGGCAATATCGTCGGTCAGCAACCGGTCGGGCGCAGGCCACGCCACGATAATGGCAAACAGCACGAAGGCGCAGAATAAGGTAACACCTTTCCATTCTTGCCAAAGTTTTTTGGGGCCGAGCAGAAAGCGCTGAAACGCAAGGCCGCAGGCAATATTAAGGCCGAGCAACGTCGCCTGTCCGCCCAGCCCCAAAAACAGCCAGTAAAGAAAGGTCTTGCCTTTGTCCCGGGCGATCAGCGCCGCCATCAAAAAAGTAATGGTAATGGCATAGCACCGGCTGAACAGCGCATATTGAACCGTCAAAGGATAGGATAAAAGCAAAAGCCCGCGCACCCAAAAAGGAAAGGGCGCATAACGCCAAATCAAAAAGAGATTCAAACAGGCAATCGCGCCGTGCAGAAAAAGCATGGAAGAGGGATTGTCCGTCAAAAGCTGCACGGCCTTGGTGATGAAAAACCAAAGGGGAGGGAACCCCTCATAGCCAAGCTCTTTCCACAACGCCCCCAACGACCCGGCGTCTCGCGCAATGACCCAAGTCTGCATCTCGTCGCGCCACATGGCGGTGTCGGAAAGCTGAACAAAAATCAGCATCGCCGCCAAAGCCGCCAACAGGCCAATTAACCAATTTCCGGTTTCTTTAAACGCGTCGCTGGAAAAAAAAGACCGTAGTTTCATGGACAAAAACAAGGGGCGAGGGGAGAAAAAGAGAAAATCGAATCACTTTCATTTTGGCGATCCGAGCCCCTCCGTCATATCATAAAAGCGAGGATTTCATGTCAAATAATTTAACAATACATCATGCAGGGCCGGAAATTATAAACGATCCGTCCCGTTGGGCACCCCTTCCTGAGGTCGAACCCCAAGCGTTTCAAACGTCGTCCCAAAAGCTTGTCTATTTGGGCGGTATCTACAATCTCATGGGGCTTTATCAAGGTCTGCGGATAGGAAATACACTGCAAGAAATAAACGCGGACCATCCGGAAAATCCCGTTGATTATTTTTCCCTTACCCTTTTCGGTCAGAAAGAAATAAAAGATTTTCTTGAAGAAGAGACGTTCGTTCGTAACACCTATAATGAATATGGCAAGCTTCGGCCAACAAGCTATGTCAACAGACTGATCCATAAGGTGTTGTTGCCGCATGACCTGTTGACCCAATGGAAGGCCTGTTCCAATCCAACACCTGCGATGTTCGATTATTTTTCGCGCATCAACCTGTTGGGGTTTTCCTATGGCCACCGCATCATCCAACAACTCGATGTGGGGATGCAGGCCTGTTTGGAAAAAGAACATCTTCCCGTTTTTCCACTTCGCGCCCTCAAAGCCGTGACCCTTGCTGCAGCAACGCTTCCGGTTGCCAACGGACAAATCCACCAGCTCCTTTTTACGCGAAGTTCGGATTCGTATGTTGAAAAGCCTTTATCGCAAGCCTTATTTTCGAACGGAACGCAAAAGTATCCAGCGATCCGCGACGGCAACAGCGTGTGTATCGGCGAAAAGTGTGACGACGACGTTATCCATTCTGTTTGCGTGAAAAATGTCAACGCCGAAAGAACCCTACCGGAATTTTTTTCCGAGACTCAAAAAGACGGCCACACCTTTTGGCTTTATACCAATCCGCCAGTTTTAGAAAAAGACGACAAGATCTACGTTACCAATTCCTGTCTTGGCGCGTTGTTCCGCACCGCTTTGCGCGAAATGCTGACGTCACCGCGAGGAAGCGATTTCCGTTTTCAAAATGTGCCGGTATTGGCAAGGCTTCTGGATCCTGAAACGAACAAACAAACCGCCCAGTCTTTACAGAAATGGCGATGGTTGAAATTGAGGCACTATCAGACGTTACAGGATCAGTATAAAAAACTGTGGCCCGATACCGTGGCGCAAAAAGAGAATCTTACCCGCGACCTCGCGCGGTTGACAGCCGCCTCTTCTCCGTCATTTCTCTAAGAGAGACAAAGCCTGTATCGACGACCAAAACTCTGTGCTGTGAAAAGCGGAGAGGCGGGTAGTCTTGGGGGTCGATAAAAACACCTCTTGTCGAATCCCACACAACATAATGCCACCGCTGTTGGCCGTCTTGCGCATAAGATATTTCGCACAATCCGTTGCCGGTAGGCCACCCACTTCGCTTGCTTTCTTCTAGGTGCGTCCGACATCCGGCAGCCTTAAATAAAAGCGGCAGCTTGGCAAAGTCGATGTCATGGTGGGGCGTGTTCATGTAAGGCGCGCAAAGCGCAAAAGCCTCTTCATAGGAAACAGCCAATAACATAGCCACACAGCAAACACCACAATCGCTCGGCGAGCGTTGGCGGATGCGCCTTAAGCGCGAGCGTGCGCCTTGCTGTTTATAAGAAGGAATAAAAAAATGCCGATACATCAAAACCCGATAAAAAATCTTTTAAGAAAAATCTTAAAAGACAGTCTATCGGATCGGCTTTAATTTTCCTTTGTTTTTAGATACAATTTTATCTTTCTCAATTTGAGATAAATCGTATCTTTTTTCGCCCAGTTTTTTATTGCCTTGATAGGCTTCGTTATTTTTCCCGAGCGTACGGCCAAGCCATCACGCCGCCTTCCATGACGCGAACTTTTTTGTATCCCTTCGCTTCAAGGAGCAGGGCGGCCTCATAGCCGCGCAACGAAATCTTGCAGTAACAAACGATCTCTTGCTCCTTGTTGTCGGAGATTTCGCCTAAACGATCATGCAATTCGTCGAGCGGCACGAGCTTTTCGCCGAGCCCCAAATGCATGGCTTCATATTCTTTAGCGTCGCGAACATCCAACAAAAGCGGGCGATCCAAAGAACCCATCTTTTCCTTGACCTGCGCTGCGGACACGCCCTTCAAGCGACCCGCAAGTTTGTTTTGCATCAAGTGAGCAGTGGCGATGCTGTGGTCGATGGCCAAGGAAAAAGGCGGCGCATAAGGAAGATCGGCATTGACCATATCCTCTACCCCAAGCTCGCCCTTCAGCGCCGTAGCCCAGATGGCAATCTGTTTGGAAACATCGCCGGGACCAACGCATTGCACGCCCAGCACGCGCCCGGTCTTGCGATCCACCACCATTTTGGAGATCAAAAGCTTGCCCGTCATAAAACCGGGCTTGTCCGGGCTGGCGTTAATCACGGTTTCAATATCGTCAAAACCGTTTTGACGCGCCGTTTTTTCGCTCAACCCTGTAGTGCCCGCCGCAAAGTCAAAGACCTTGCAAATGCCGGTCTGAAGCGTGCCGGGAAACTGTGCGGTCGGTTGAGCCAAAGCCGCATTCTCCCCAGCCACGCGTCCTTCCAGATTCGCCAAATCGCCATAAGGCGCATGAACTTTTTTACCCGTGATGAGTTGCGGGATTTCAATGCAGTCGCCAGCCGCGTAAATATCGGGGTCCGAGGTGCGCATCTGCGTATCCACGACAATGCCGCCGGTAGCGCCGATTTCCAACCCAGCCTCTTTGGCCAGCGCAGCATTGGGCCGTACGCCCACAGCCACCACCGCCAGATCGCAGGGCAGGGTTTTCCCGTCCTGAAGCTGCACCCCGGTCAGCTTCCCATTTTCGCCGACAAAAGAGGCCAGCCCGTTTTCAAGATAAAGCTCGACCTTTTTACTGCGCAGGTGATTTTCGACGAGCATCGCCATTTCCTCATCGAGGAAAGAGAGCAGGTGGGGCAGCCGCTCGACAATCGCCGTGTCGATCTTGGCCAGATTCAGCGCCTCGCACGCTTCAAGGCCGTTCAGCCCCCCGCCGATAATCACGGCTTTTTTGACGATGCCTTCGTCGCGTACCTTGCGCAGATAGTCGGCATCCTTCATGCTTTGCAAGGTGGTAATCCCTTGAAGCTCGCGCCCCGGCACCGGAGGAAAAACAGGCGTGGCCCCGGTGGTCAGGATCAGCGAGTCATAGGAAATCTCTTCTTCCTGTCCATTTTTTAAATCCTTAATCTTCACCGTTTTCTTTTGCCTGTCGATGGACACAGCCTCGGTGAGCGTCCGCGCGTCAATGCCTTTGGTCTTCATGAAAAAGGAAGGATCGCGCACTGCGCCGTAAGCCGTGGAAATCAGCATAGCCCGCTGATCGAAAGTTCCGCCGACATAATAGGGATAGCCGCAAGAGGCCATGGACAGATCGGCATCTTTTTGGATCAAGATAATCTCAGCCGTTTCATCCGTGCGCCGCGCCTTGGCCGCCGCCTTGGGCCCAGCCGCCGACCCGCCGATCACAACAATTTTCTTCGCGCTCATGCCCTATCTCCTTTTTTCAACACATCAAAACGGCCATAGGCTTGCACAAGATTCTTTTAAAAAATTTAAGATTCCGAACACACCAAAAGATGGACCAGAAAAACCTTTATTATGTAAGCCGTTATTCGACAAGCCCCAAGAT
>JBFWLD010000064.1:0-9783 GCA_050252315.1 Bdellovibrionales bacterium | reverse complement strand
GGAGCCAAGCTGGATTATGGATGTGGACATGTATGCCGACCAAAAGATCCCCTTCAACGAGGAGGCTATCGCTCCCATTTTTCAGGCCCTTATCCAAAGACAGTATGCAATCTTTTCATGGATGACTACGGCAGAACTGCGCAAGGGGTTGTCACAATGATAGAGGAACTCGAAAACAAGGGCCTTTACAGACCGATCCTAATGGGACTGGTCATGACTGCGTGTGTTTTGTCTGCGCCTGTACACTCTTACAAAACAGGGGGAGATAAGATTCATTCTGAAATTTTCCGTCTCCCTATTGTCTCGGAGTCTCCATTTGTTGAAGCCACAACCAGTAAGCCCGTTGAACGTCCCATATCTGTTAAAAGCTCTCTCGATCAGATCCGAATTCTTACCGGGTTCACTCAGGATCAAATAGCCGAGCTTTTTGAGGTTGACAGGCGCTCCATATATCATTGGTTAAATGGCCAAGAGCCTTCTGCTCAAAAACATGAGAAAATTTCACGCATTTTATCCGCTCTTCAATATATGGACAGAGGATTAAGTCGTATCAACAAGCAACTTCTGATGTCCCCTGTCGAAAATGGTAAAATCCTAAAAGATTATTTAACTGAGGGCGATTTTAGTGCTTTCATGAAATTCGCAGGCCGGGGAGATCACCCCAAACTGATAGAAATCAATTCTCCGGTACAATCTCCTCGTGAAAAAGGAAAACTTAAGCCCTTTGACATGCTGTCAGACTAGAGGGGTGGAAATATGTTTGCCTCTCGACTTCTTCTTCGGGTTCAGCTGAAAGCATGACAGAACAAATTGTCAATAGATCGGAGGGCAATGATGATGCCATCAGAAGCTGGCGCCAAGGGGACGTGATTCTAGATGTCAACCTCCTCAATAGCATTCTTACTACAACATTGAGCCTTGAAGACAGTGTCGGAAAACCGATAGTTGGTCTCGTCGTTGTCTCTCAAACCTGTGATGTCATAAAAGAAAATCAAAAAATTGTTACCGTTGCTGCCGTTGTTAATTGTGCTGACTCCGGTTTCGTTACACAGGTAAAAAATCGCAAAGCTTCTCCGCGCTATGCTTACATTCCATCCTTGGAAAAAGACGGCCTCGTTGCAGATATTTCAATACTTACGGCCCTGAGTAAGGAACGATTGCTGAAACTACAGCGCACAGATGGCGGTTTTGATTATCAAGATAGCGGAGATAATCAGTTCAGTTGGATAGCACGGTTTCAAGATGCGCTGGCAAGATTGAGTAGTCGTTTTGCCTTTCCTGATAATTTTAATCCCTTTAAGCGAGCCTTGGGGGAGCAGTTGAGATTGCTCAGAAAAGATGCATCATCAAAAAAAGGGATTCAAGCAATCGACGAGATTGTTGCTGAGATAGAAGTTACAGCGGGAAATGTTTCCACCGCCATGATTTGGTTTATCTTGGAATCCTCTACGCTTTCAGATAATGAAATGAAATCGTTAAATGCCAACGTTGCGTTGGCTATGAAGAATGTTAGAGCAAAAAACAACACGTTTAATTTTAGCCATCGCATTGTAGAGCCATCAGAGGTCACTCTCGAACAATATAAGCGATTTCATCGTATTGACTTTGATGATGTTTCTTAACGGTTGTTGCGAAACCTTCTGCGAAACGACAAAGTACGCAAAAAGCTTATTAGTTGTTTCCACAAAACTTCCCGACCAAACTTGGAATGGCATGACTCTTCCAGACTTCGAGAAATACCGTCAGTACATGGCTGAGTTCGATATGACGGACAAAGAGCGCGACGAAGTGACGTTGGCTCTGTGGCGACTCATGAATACATGATTGATCAAGCTTGGGGCAAAGATACCGTTTCGCTATGCCTTAAAGAGCGAGAAAAGCAAACAACCCAAAAGTGGCAAAAACGATCTCGCCACAAAAAGAAATCAACAGATTGAAGTCAAAGTAGAATTTGGTTCGATTACTCCTTGCTGGCCTAGAGAAAAGAGAGCCTTATTCGGGCATTTTGAGAGATCATCGAACCACTACAACGCCTTATGATGTAAGACGTTTTTTCCTTTTGCTCGGCAGCCGTTAGGCTGCTGGTGCCCCAGGAGGGACTTGAACCCCCACTCTCTTGCAAGAAACAGATTTTGAGTCTGCCGCGTCTACCAATTCCGCCACTGGGGCCTAAAGCAAAGGCAAACCCGCGCACAGGGGCGAACAGGCAGTCCTTGAAAGGCGAAGGGGATCATAGCGGCCCTGACACACAGGTCAATCAAGAAATGGAGCTGATTTCATCTTTTCTTGCCGAAAAGGGCAGGTGCACGGCAAAAGTTAACGAAATTAGGCCCCCTTCATCCGTTGGCAAGCCTCGCCGATTTCGTCGGCCAGCTCGACGGAGGCGCGGCGCAGCTCCTCGGTGGTGACCAGCATATGAGAAATACCGTCGGTGACGGCGGTCGTAGCAACGGTCGTCTCGGTCGCGCTGCGCGAGATTTCATGTGCGGCGGAAGTCTCTTCATTCAAAGCATTTTTGATGGTCTGAGTAATGGTATTAATCTGCTCGACGGTCGTTTCGATTGCAGCCATCTGGCTCTTCATATCATGCGAGGACTCACGAATATCGTTAATTTGCGCGTCGATTTTAGTCGTAGCCTCAGCCGTTTGCTTGGCCAAGGACTTGACTTCACTGGCGACGACGGCAAAGCCCTTGCCGTGTTCGCCTGCGCGTGCAGCCTCGATGGTGGCATTGAGGGCGAGCAGGTTGGTCCGTTCGGCAATGGTGCGAATAAGCTCGACGATAGAAAGGATTTGATCGCCTTTTTCGGACAAAGCCGTTGCGGAGGTATCAGCGGTTTTAGCCTTCTTCGCGGCGCCGACAGCGATATTGGTGGCCTCGTCCGCCTGCCGACCGATTTCAAGGATAGCGGTATTCATCTCTTCGATAGCGCTGGCGATGATGGTCGCGTTTTCGGTGGCGCGCGCGGCGGCGGAGGTGGATTCCGTAGCCCGAGCCTGATGATCGTCGGTAAGGGATACGAGCTTACGCGTTTTATTTTGAAGCATATCGCGGGTTTCGCCGACAAGGCGCCGCATTTCAACAGCCTCCCCGTTTTCGGTTTTAGGGCCAACCTTATCGTCCTGTCCGTTGAGCAGGCTCTTGGCTCGGCTTGACCAAAGCCAAGCCACAAGGATAACGAAGGCCGCCGCCCCGCAGGTCAGCGCGATTTGTTCAGGGATAAAACTGGTTAAAGCGAGGATACTAAGCGGCAGGGTCGCCCCCAGAAGAACCGAAAAGAAAAGCTGTTTGCGAAGACGATCGACCATGGCACCCAACCGGACATAAGGAAAAGCAAAGCTTTTTATGGGGTAAAAAGGTTTAAATTTGCGCTAACGGTCGCATGCGTCTATATGCGCACGCCGTTGTATTAAAAGACCTTTTAAGATAGCGGAACGTGTCTCTTTACCCGGCGGGGCAAGGCTTGTATCTTGCGGCTTTACGAAGTTGATAGGATAGAAGCACACCCATGTCTGAAACGCTAAAAAAAGACTACCGCGACAGCGTTTTTCTGCCGCAAACCTCGTTCCCGATGCGCGGCAATTTATCGGGAAAAGAGCCTGAACTTCTGGCCCGGTGGCAAAAAATGGGCCTATACGACCGCCTGCGGGATCAAGCCGAAGGCCGCACACCCTATATTTTGCATGATGGCCCTCCCTTTGCGAACGGGCATATCCATCTGGGGCACGCGCTGAACAAGATTTTGAAGGATGTTATCAACCGCACGCACCAAATGCTGGGGTTTGATGCGCCATATGTGCCGGGGTGGGACTGCCACGGCCTGCCGATTGAGTGGAAGATCGAGGAGCAGTATCGGGCGAAGGGCCAAGACAAGGACACGGTTCCCCCGGCGCAGTTCCGGGCCGAGTGCCGCGCCTTTGCCGAGCAATGGAAGGGCACCCAATCGACGGAGTTCCAGCGTCTCGGCGTCATCGGCGATTGGGAGCATCCCTACACGACGATGAGCTTCCGTTCCGAAGCTCAGATTGTGCGTGAAATCCATAAATTCCTGATGAACGGCCTGCTGTATAAAGGCGTTCGCCCGGTCATGTGGTCGGTGGTGGAGAAAACAGCGCTGGCCGAAGCGGAAATTGAGTATCACGATCACAAATCGACAACGCTGTGGGTTAAGTTCCCAATCGTCAAAACCTCGACGGCGGCGCTTGAAAAAGCGAACATCGTGATTTGGACGACGACGCCATGGACCATTCCGTCCAACCGGGCGATTGCGTATGGTGATTTTTCGTATGCGTTGATCCGGGTGGACGGCGCGGATGAAGACTCCGCCGCCAAAGTCGGGGATCTCTATGTGATCGCCTCGGATTTGGCCCAGTCTTTTTGTATGGAAGCGAAAATCACCGCCCGCACGGTGGTGCAAGACAACCTGCAAGGCAGCGACCTTGAAGGCACGATTTGTGCGCATCCGTTCCGCGGTCGCTTGGGCTCGGAAGGCTATTTCAACTACGACGTACCGCTTTATGTGGGCGATTTTGTTACGGTGGATGCGGGGACGGGCTTTGTCCATATCGCGCCGGGCCACGGCGAAGACGATTATAATTTTGGCCGGAAATACAAAATCAAGTTCGAGCCGATGGTCGGCGACGACGGACGCTATCTGCCGAACGTCAAAGGCTTCGAAGGGCTGTACGTCTATACGCCGGAAGGCAAGCCGGGCGAGGCCAATGTTGCCGTCATCCGTGCACTGGCGCATGAAGGCGCCTTGCTGGCCAAGAAAAACATCACGCACAGCTATCCGCATTCGTGGCGGTCGAAAGCGCCGTTGATTTTCCGCACGACGCCGCAATGGTTCGTGGCGTTGGACGAAGTCAAAATCGGCGATACAGGCAAATCGTTGCGTGAACTGGCCTTGCAAGGGATCGGAGAAACCAAATGGTATCCGGCCTTGGGTGAAAACCGGATCCGCGGCATGATTGAAACGCGCATGGATTGGTGCATCAGCCGCCAACGCGTCTGGGGGGTACCGATTGCGTTGTTCGTCAGCAAAAAGACGAATGAGCCGCTTAAGGATCAAGCCGTATTGGATCGGATTGCGACCGCCTTTGATAAAGAAGGTGCGGACGCCTGGTACACGCACGACGCGCAGGAGTTCTTAGGCGAAAAGTATAAAGCCGAAGATTTCGATCAGGTGTTCGACATTGTGGACGTATGGTTTGAGTCCGGCTCGACGCATAGCTTCTGTTTGGACCAAACGCTGCCGAATCCGGAATGGCCAAACCTGACATGGCCTGCGGATCTTTATCTGGAAGGCTCGGACCAGCATCGCGGTTGGTTCCATTCCTCGCTTCTCGAAGCTTGCGGCACGCGCGGCCACGCGCCCTATAAAAACGTCCTGACGCACGGCTTCGTGTTGGACGAGCAGGGCCGTAAGCAGTCCAAGTCGCTGGGCAATGTCGTGGACCCGAACGAGGTCATGGCCAAGATGGGCGCGGATATATTGCGCCTGTGGGTCCTGTCGTCGGATTATTCGCAAGATCTTTCCTTGGGGCCGAACATTTTAAAACAGACGGGCGATCTGTACCGCCGGTTCCGTAATACGCTGCGGTATTTGCTGGGCGCGTTGGACGGCATGACCGAGGCCGAACGCCTGCCCGTCGCAGAAATGCCGGAACTGGAACGTTGGGCGCTCAGCCGTCTGGTCGAGGTTGACGAAACCCTGCGAAAAGACATCGAAAGCTACGACTACAATCACCTGTTGCAGACCTTGCATCATTTCTGCGCGGTAGATTTGTCGGCGTTTTATTTCGACATTCGCAAAGACAGCCTCTATTGCGACAAGCCGGATGAGCTTCGCCGCCGCGCGGTGCGAACGGTTCTAGAAATTCTGTTTGACAAGCTGGTGGTATGGTTGGCGCCGGTCTTATGCTTTACGGCGGAAGAAGCCTATCTGGCGCGCCACGGCGATGCGGAGGGGACCAGCGTGCATCTGCAAACCTTCACCCCGGTTCCGACAGAGTGGAAGGACGAGCTGTTGTCGCAAAAGTGGGCGTCGATCCGCGAGCTGCGCCGCGTCGTTACCGGCGCGATGGAGCTAGCGCGCGCCGACAAAAAAATTGGCTCCAGCCTACAGGCCGCGCCACAAGTTTATGTAACGGCGGACCAACAATCCTTGTTGGAGGGCATCGACTTTGCGGAAGTTTGCATCGCTTCGGCTTTGTCGCTTCTGCGTCAGGACCCGCCGCAAGACGCCTTTATGTTGCCGGAGGTCCAAGGGATCGGCGTAGTGGTCGCCTTGGCCGAAGGCAAGAAGTGCGAACGCTGCTGGCAAATCCGTCATGATGTCAACGAAGAGGGGCTGTGCCCACGTTGTGCGCAAGCCGTTTCGGAGAGGTAAGTCGAAAGGGAGTCAAAGCGCGTATGGCCCGTGATCTTTTTAGTATCGGCACCTATCTGACGGCGTTGGTAGCGTTGACGGATCAACTCAGTAAACACTGGTTCCTCAGCGTATCCGACGGCATGCCTAAGGTTATGCGCGTGTCCTCGTTTCTCAACTTTCGGCTCAGTTGGAACAAGGGGGTAACCTTCGGCCTGATGAATAATCTGGGCGTTTGGATGCCTTATATTTTGATTGGCGTAACGCTTATCATTTTGCTGTTGTTATTCAATTGGCTGCGCAAGGCGCGTACGATGTATGCGGCGCTTGGGCTTGGGCTTGTGATGGGCGGAGCGATCGGGAATGTGATCGACCGGCTACGTTTCGGCGCAGTTGTAGATTTTATCGACTTCCATTATGCTGGGTATCACTGGTACACATTCAATGTCGCGGACAGCGCGATTGTGTTGGGGGTAGGCCTTCTACTTCTTGAAAATTTTATCATGAGCCGCAAATCGGGAAAAGGTTAGGGGAGGCATGATGCAACAGGTAAAGCAATGGGCCGTTGTGGCGATGGTTCTGGCTTTGGGCGGATGCTCGAACGCGGCGGAAACCTTCGGGTTCGGACGGCATGCGCCGGACGAGTTCGCGGTGGTAGATCGCGCACCTTTATCGTTGCCGCCGAATTACGATTTACGCCCGCCACGCCCCGGGGCCGAGCGCCCGCAAGAGGTCAAAATGCCCGAGCGTGCGAGCCAAGCGCTCTTCGGCCAAACGGAGCTTGATTCAGCCTCCTCAGTGTCCTCGTCCGAACAGGCCTTGCTGGCGATTACGAATGCGGGCCAAGCTCCCGAGGATATTCGGGATAAGATCGACCGTGAATCCACGCAAAAGGTCGTGGGCAACCGGCATTTGGTGGATGAATTGTTGTGGTGGAGCGGGAATCGAGACGATTCGACGATTGTGGACGCGAAGGCGGAGGCCGAGCGTATCCGCAAAGCCAAAGAAGAGGGCACCTCCGTTACCAAAGGCGCAACCCCCGTCATTGAAAAGAATAAAAGCGGATGGCTTGGTCTGTAATCAAGGCCCCTCGCGTGAAGAGGGAAAAGTTCCCCACCTTTTCGGTGCCAGCCCTGTGGCGGCATGCCGCAGCTTTTCGGTTTTTCCCTTTTACGTCGCGCATTTTGGTCGCTTCCCCCCTTGCTTTAGGGCGTAGTTCTTTTCGTTTGTGTTCCCGCTTTTTAGGGGGGAGCCTTAAGGAAAAGAACCAACCTCTCCCTTTGTCATTCCAAGGCGTGGCGCAGCGCGAACCCGGAATTTCCTTTGTTTCTTTATCCCGTTGCCAAAGGCAGCTTGCCTCAATCCTAAGTTCCTATTGCCGAACCGTTTCCAGCAGATCTTTCCCCATTCGCTTCCGGAGCGCCAAGCCCAATCACCCTCCCCTTGAGGGAGGGTCGAAAACGCCCCTCACTATCGCTTCCCCCATCTCTGGCGTGATATTCCGTGGCGTGCCGCCGCGCGAACCCGGAATCCCATTTGTTTCTTTATCCCGTTGCCAAAGGCAGCTTGCCTCAATCCTAAGTTCCTATTGCCGAACCGTTTCCAGCAGACCTTTCCCCATTCGCTTCCGGAGCGCCAAGCCCAATCACCCTCCCCTTGAGGGAGGGTCGAAAACGCCCTTCACTATCGCTTCCTCTATCCCCGGCGTGACAAAAGGCGTTTTCGGGGAGGGGGCCTATCATCCCCCCCTCTCACCCCCCCGTGCTCGCAGCCTCGCTCGTCACCTCTTCCTTTTCTTCCTTCTTGCCCTAACGCCCGCCTCAGCCAAAGCCGCCGTCTTTTACCCACACACCTATACGCTTGCCAACGGGATGCAAATCATCATCGTCCAAAACCGCCTGTCGGCAGCGGTGGCGCAAATGGTCTGGATCAAGGCGGGCAGCATCGACGATCCCAAAGGCTATTCAGGCCTTGCGCATTATCTTGAGCATATGATGTTCAAAGGCACCTCGACGGTTCCGGTGGGCGCGTTCAGCGCCCTGATCGCACGGATGGGGGGCGATGAAAACGCCTATACGACGCTGGATTTCACGGCCTATCATGAAGTGGTTGCCGCCCCGCATCTGGGCGAGGTTATGCAACTCGAAGCCGACCGGATGGAATCCCTGTCGCTGGATCCGAACCAAGCCGCCTCGGAACTTTCCGTGGTGAAAAGCGAGCGCCAGCAGCGCACGGACAACAGCCCGCAAGGCCGCTTTGCCGAAAAAATGGCGGCTTCTTTGTTTCCGGACCATCCGTATGGTCGCCCGGTTATCGGCTGGGCGGATGAAATCGCCCGTATTACGCCGGAACGTGCCCGTGCTTTTTACCGCGCCCATTACGCGCCCAACAATGCCGTCTTGGTGGTCAGCGGCAATGTTGAGGTCAAAGACGTCCTGCGTCTGGCGGCGGGTACCTTCGGGCGTCTGCCCGCACGCCCGGTAGCCTCCCGTCCCGACCTTTCTTTTACCCCCTCTCACGCCTCGCAACGGGTGGAAATGCAGGACGCCCGAGTCAAACAACCCTTTGTCGTGATGCGTCGGATCGTGCCATCGCGCCGTGCTGCTCTTTTGGATTCCTATGCCTATGAAGTTTTGGCCGAAGCCTTGTCCGCGGACGAAGTCGGCTTGCTTTATCGCCATTTTGTGGTGGAGCAGGGTACGGCCACCGGCGTTGATGCGTCTTACGATGCGCTTTCGCTGGGGCCTTCCACCTTTTCCTTGGCGGCCACGCCAGCGGTCGGCGGCAATATTCGCGCGTTGGAAAAAGACATGAACGCCTATCTGTATCGTCTGGCCCGGCGCGGTCTGTCTTCCCAAACGATTCAAGCGGCCAAGCAAAGATTGGAAGATTCCGCTATTTTCGCGCGCGATCGCCTGATGGCCCCTGCGGAAGTTTTAGGTTCCTCCGTTGTTTCCGGCGTCAGCGTGCAAGAGGTCGAACGTTGGCCATCTCGCATTCGCGCGGTCACGCCTCGGCGCGTGAATAAACTCTTCCGCGCCCTTATCGCGGCCCAACCGGCAGTCACCGGCATTCTGGAGCCCGCCCCATGAGAACCATTTTTTTGAAGCCGCAAAAAAACGTCATATCGAGCGTCCCCAGAGATAAAGAACGACCTTTCCCTTTGTCATTCCGGGGCGCGCCTCAAGGCGCGAACCCGGAATCCCATTTGGTTGTAAGAGTCTTACTCCTCGCTTTTATCGCCATAACATCCGTATCCCCGGCACACGCCGCCGCGCCGACCATTCAGGAAGTCACCAGCCCCCACGGTCTTAAAGCATGGCTGATCGAAGACCATAAACTCCCGTTGATCTCCCTGCGTTTTGCCTTTCACGGCGGGGTAGAGCAAGACCCGCCATCAGCCCAAGGCATG
>JBFWLD010000063.1:0-9864 GCA_050252315.1 Bdellovibrionales bacterium | reverse complement strand
TTGAAAAAATAGCCAACAATATTGAGCGCCTTGCTCAAATAAATCCCAAGCTAGGAAAAGAGGCTGTGAATTTCGTCTTCAAAAACGCAGGACCGGGCGAGCTTCGCGAAAGGGTTCGTCCCTATCGCAAGGAGCTGTTGACGTTATCCGCCCGGCCAGTCATTCTCGCGGCATAACCTCGCCCTTCCCCTCCCCGGCCTTTCCCTGTAGCATTGGAAAGACTCAGTTTATTCGTACTCAAAAAAGGAGGAAGGCAATGATTAAAAAACTCGTAATAGGACTTGGCGCGATTGTCGTCTTGGCCGTAGTTATAGTCCTTCTTTTGGGATCCAATCTTGATACGATCATCAAGACCGCCGTAGAGAAATACGGCAGCGAAGCCACACAAACGACGGCCACGCTTAATAAAGTGCAACTGGCGCTGACAGAAGGCAAAGCAAGCCTGCAAGGGTTCTCTCTTTCGAATCCCAAAGGGTTCAGTTCGAAAAAAGCGATTGCCTTTAATTTGGTCAGTGTCGAACTCGACCCCCAAAGCGTGATGGGTGACGGAGCCATTGTCATTAAAAAGGTCATCATCGACGCGCCGCAATTGACCTACGAAGTCAAAAAGGACGGCAACTCAAACCTTCAAACGATCCAAAAGAACGTTCAGGCTTATGCCAATTCTCTTTCCAGCGATACAAAAGCCCAAGCCTCCGCACCCGCTAAAGAGGAAAAGAAACCCGCAGCTTCTGCCGAACGCAAAGTCATTATCGAGCGTCTCGTCATCAGCAACGCCAACGTCAAGCTGAGCCATGAGCTTTTGGCCGATAAGAATCTGGTGGATGCCAAGCTCCCGACTATCGAGCTGACCAATCTCGGCAAAAGCTCGGGCGGCACGTCTCCCGCGCAAATCGCCCAGATCGTCTTGCAAAAGCTGACGAGTACAGCCATCAAGATCGGCCAATCCAATCTTATCAAAGAACTGCGGAATCAAGGCGTAGAGTCTTTAAAAGGCGCCGTTGAACAAAGCGGCGTAGGCAAAGCGATCGGCAACATCTTTGGAAAGTAAAAGGCGATGTGGGGGCCGGGTCTTTACTCGGCTCCCTACGCATCAAATCTGATGAAAAAAAGCCCGAACCATCCACACATTCCCAACTTTTCCAATTAAAGAACCTGCTTCTAACATTTGTCATTCCGTGGCGCGCCTTTTAGGCGCGAACACGGAATCCCATTTCCTTTACTTTTTTGTCTTTTGATTTTTCTCTTTTACAGAACCATGATATTTTCTTCCCGGCCCCATCAGAAAAGGCATCGCCTTTGTTATAAATCAGCTTCACATCGTTAGGGGCTCGGCTAAAGCCGTCCTTCCTAACGACGATCTTGATATTATAACTTCTCAGCAACATACGCGCCGACTTTATCCAGCGAAACACGTTCCTGTGTCGCTGTGTCGCGATCGCGGATGGAAACGGTCTGATCCTTAAGCGTATCGCCGTCCACCACCACACAGAAAGGCGTACCAGCCTCATCCATGCGCGCATAACGCTTGCCGATGGACTGCTTAGCGTCATATTGGCAGGTATATTTCTGACGCATCTCCATAAATAGCTTTTCAGCGACTTCAGGCATCCCGTCTTTGTTGACCAAGGGGAAGATGCCCATCTTGACCGGAGCAAGGCTGGGCTTGATCTTCAACCATTCCTTGGACGGACGGCTTTCGTCATACTGATAAGCCTCGGACAGAACCAACAGCACACCACGAGTCAAACCGCTTGCCGGTTCGACGACGTGAGGAACGTAGCGACGATTGGCTTCTTGGTCGATATAATCAAGCTTTTGCTTGCTGAACTCGGCATGCTGCTTGAGGTCGTAATCGGTCCGGTACGCCACGCCTTCCAGTTCGCCGAAACCGGGAGCCGTAAACGGCCAGCGATATTCGATATCCGACGTTCCCTTGGAATAATGCGCCAACTCGTCTTCAGGGATAATGTGACGATACAGGTTTTCCTTTTTGCAGCCGATGCTTTCCCACCAGCGCATACGTTCGGCTACCCAGTATTCGTACCACATCAAGCCGTCTTCCGGCGCGCAGAAGAATTCCATCTCCATCTGCTCGAACTCGCGCGAGCGGAAGATAAAGTTGCGCGGCGTCACTTCGTTGCGGAAGGACTTACCAACCTGAGCCACCCCAAACGGAGGCTTGACCCGCGACGTGTCCATAATATTTTTGTATTGAAGGAAAATCCCCTGCGCCGTTTCCGGACGGAGATAGACTTTGGAATCTTCATCCTGAAAAACGCCGACATGGGATTCAAACATCAGGTTAAAGGCGCGAGGCTCGGTCAGTGTCCCGGCTTCATCGGCGTCCGGCCCGATGACGTTGGCTTGCTCTTCTTTGGAGAGATTCGTAAAAGGCACGGCCTTCGTCGCGTCAATCGGCAGCAACTCCCCGCCGCCGAGTTTCTGGACGAGCTTCTTCGCCTTCTTAAGCAATTGAGCCTCGCACTCATCGCCTTCAAGAGCGGAAATAAGGCCAAGGGATTTCATCTCCCCGCCCTTTTCGTAGGCAGCATTCACAACCATGATATGATCGGCGCGATACCGAAGCTTGGTCGCGCGGCAATCAACCATCAGATCGGCGAACCCGCCGACATGGCCGGAGGCATGCCAAGTGCGTGGATGTTGGATAATGGAACTATCCAAGCCGACGATCGAAACCGGCTTGCCGTCAGGCCCCAGCGGCGGACATTCGACCATATCGTGCCACCATTGGTCGCGCAGATTGTTTTTGAGCTGAACGCCCAAAGGCCCGAAATCCCAAAAACCGTTTAAACCGCCATAAATCTCAGAGGCTTGGAAGATAAATCCACGACGCTTTGACAAAGAGGTCAAGCGGCTCATCAAAGAGGTTTCTGGCTGCGACATCTGAACATCCCATAGTATAAGTAAGGCTTAATCGGCCTCCCCCACGGAAGCCGGAGCCTTTACCTATAACATGGTGATTTCGAACAGTAAATGAGGCGAATAAGGAAAAACGGATGTTTTTCTTACTGAGCCAACATAGGGGTGAGGCTTGACCTATTTTTTGCGTTTCCCTTGGTCATATCACGGGTTACGACCGGGGCTTGATAAGATATCCCACGAGTTCTGGCCTGAATGTACTTATCCGCTAAAATTGGCTCCACAGCCCCAGGAATAGAACACGCCACTCGATTTTTGGGGGTTCCTTCTACCGTAAGAGGAATATTATTGAACTTGTTTTTGCCTTTCGCCTTATAGGCCGCCATATCAGCTTGTTCTATCGTGGCGTCGAGTGTATCTGTCGGCCCCATGACCGCACAACCAATACTGGTTGTAAACTCTAACTCCATCCCATTTGACGCTCGAAGAAAATTTCTCTTATCCGCAAAAGTTGCCCTAATCTTTTCGGCAACGATAACAGTCGTATCGAGGGGTTCGGGTGAATTCAGGGTATTGAGTTCAATAAGATCATCGCCTTTATCGGCTGATATACCGGATGTTATTGGCAAAACAACTACAAACTCATCTCCGCCTATACGAGCAACGATGTCTCCGGAACGGACGGACGATTGGATTAAGTCGGCTGCATACTTGATGGCCTCATCGCCAATGGCGTGGCCAAGGCCATCATTGATAGGCTTCAACCCGTCAAGGTCAATGAAAAGAAGCCCATAGTCATCAGGCGTACGTGCACCCTGTTTGGTGAGGTCATCTTGACGGCGATGGGGATTTTCAGGGGCCTTCCGTTGATTAGCTTCATAAAGTTTGCCGAATTTTTCGGCCAAACCGCGTCTGTTAAGTAAACTAGTCAAAGGATCTGTTGTGGCGAGCGTCTTCTGTAGATCTAGTTGCTGATCTTTAGTTTGAAGCGCCTGATCCTTTTCTCTAACTTGCTCGGATAAAGCCAACACGCGTTTAGACTTCTCCGTTTCAGCACTAAGCCTACGAAGATTTGCTGCCCGTTCGGCGCGGTTGGATGGATCGAATCTTCTTTTCATACTCGCTCTACTTAAAGATCAGACACAAACGCATCATAACGTATAAATATGAAACTATTGTAACAATCTACGATTTTTTTGCACAAAAACTATATTAATATTAACATTTCGTAAAGAGCATATCCAGTAAAAAAATATTAACGCTCCCACCTACTCAAGTATTTACGAACATGCGGTGAAAAGCTTCGCATTCGCAGCATAATATTGCTGCACTGCAACACAAGAATTGTGTCAAAAGTCAATGATTTTATTTGTTTTTTGTGGTAAACACCATTATGTAATCGGCAGGAATCAACCCCCTTCTTTTCGGCTTTGATTTCGCCCCGCGCCAACCGACGATTTGGAGCTTTTTAATGAAATCTTCCGCGATCCGCACCGATGATGTTGAGCCCACCCTTTCGAAAGACGCCATAAGCATGAATATTCAGCCGTTTAAAGCCTCCAAATGGCAGCACCACATCGACGTCCGCGACTTTATCCAGACCAATTTCGTTCCCTATGAGGGCGATGACAGCTTCCTCGAAGGCCCAACCCAGCGCACAGCGGCACTTTGGCAACAGGTGTTGGACTTGATGAAGGCGGAAACAGCCAAGGGCGGCACGTTGGATATGGATACGTCGATTATCTCGACGATCACCTCGCATCAACCCGGCTATATCGACCAAACGCTGGAAGAAATCGTCGGCTTGCAAACCGATAAGCCGTTCAAACGCGCCTTGATGCCGTTTGGCGGGTTCCGGGTCGCTGAAGACGCCTTGCAGGCCTACGGGTATGAAATCGCTCCCGAGGTCCGTGAGATTTTCACCCAATACCGCAAGACCCATAATGAAGGCGTGTTCGACGCCTACACGCCGACCATTCGCAAGGCGCGCAAAGCCGGGATCGTCACCGGCCTTCCAGACGGCTATGGGCGCGGACGCATTATCGGTGATTACCGGCGCATCGCGCTTTACGGCACGACGCGCCTGATCCAAGATCGTAAAGAGCAGCGCGCGCTTTTGGACAGTACAATTAATGAAGAAACAATCCGTCTGCGGGAAGAGCTTTCCGATCAGATCAAAGCCATCAAAGAACTGGAAGCCATGGCCCAATCGTACGGTTATGACATCCGCGAACCAGCGAAAACCGCGCATGAAGCCGTGCAGTGGATTTATTTTGGATACCTTGCTGCGGTGAAGGAGCAAAACGGCGCGGCCATGTCGTTGGGCCGGGTATCGACGTTCCTCGACATCTATTTCGAGCGCGACCTCGCCGCAGGCATTTTGACGGAAAGCCAAGCTCAGGAAATCATCGACCATTTTGTCATGAAGCTCCGCATGGTGCGGTTTGCGCGTACGCCGGAATATAATTCGCTCTTCTCTGGCGATCCGACGTGGGTAACAGAATGTCTGGGCGGCGTTGGCGAAGATGGGCGTCCGCTCGTTACCAAAACCTCTTTCCGCATGCTGCATACCTTGACCAATCTCGGCCCGGCTCCGGAGCCGAACCTTACCGTCTTGTGGTCCGAACGCCTGCCCAAAGGCTTCAAAGATTATTGTGCCAAAACCTCGATCGATACCAGCTCGATCCAGTATGAAAACGACGATCTGATGCGGCCATACTGGGGCGACGATTACGGCATTGCCTGCTGTGTCTCGGCCATGCGTATCGGCAAGCAAATGCAGTTCTTTGGCGCCCGCGCCAATCTGGCCAAGGCCCTGCTTTACGCCATCAACGGCGGCAAAGACGAAATCAGCGGCGAGCAAATCGGCCCGGCTTTTGCGCCGATCACCGGCGACACGTTGGAGTATGCCGAGGTCATGGAAAAGCTCGACTCCATGATGGAATGGCTCTCACAAGTCTATATGGACGCGCTGAACATTATCCACTTCATGCACGACAAATATTCCTACGAAAAGATCGAAATGGCGCTGCATGACCGCGACATTCTGCGTACCATGGCTTGCGGTATTGCCGGGCTTTCCGTCGTGACGGATTCTCTCTCCGCCATCAAACACGCCAAGGTTAAGGTCATCCGGGATGAACGCGGCCTTGCGACCGACTTCGAGATTGACGGCGAGTATCCGCAATACGGCAATAACGATGATCGCGCGGACAGCATCGCGGTTATGATCGTCGAAAAATTCATGAATAAGCTTCGCACGAAAAAGACCTATCGTGACGCGATGCCGACCATGTCTGTCCTGACGATTACGTCTAACGTCGTCTATGGCAAAAAGACTGGCAGCACGCCGGATGGCCGCAAGGGCGGCGAGCCCTTCGCCCCCGGAGCCAACCCCATGCACGGCCGCGATAAAAAAGGCGCGTTAGCATCGCTGATCTCGGTGGCCAAGCTTCCTTATGAAAGCTCGCAAGACGGCATTTCCAACACGTTCTCAATCGTGCCAGAAGCCTTGGGCAAGACTCCACCAGATCGCATCAGCAATCTTGCTGGACTGCTTGATGGCTATTTTGGCCGCGACGCTCACCATTTGAACGTCAACGTCTTCCAACGCGAAACATTGCTGGACGCCATGGATCACCCGGAAAAGTACCCGCAATTGACGATCCGCGTTTCAGGCTACGCCGTCAACTTTATCAAGCTGACACGCGAACAACAAATGGATGTCGTTAGCCGGACCTTCCATCGGGCGATATAGATTGGAAATGATGCCCGTCGAAGGTTATATCCACTCCGTTGAAACCGCCGGAACCGTTGACGGACCCGGCATGCGCTTCGTGGTCTTCGTGTCCGGCTGCCCGATGCGCTGCCTGTATTGTCATAATCCCGATACGCGGAACATGCGGGACGGCAAGCTCACAACAGCAGAAGATCTGATAAAAGAAATCCTGCAATATGCCGATTTTGCCCGGCGCACAGGAGGCGGCGTTACAATCAGCGGCGGCGAGCCTTTGTTTCAACAAAAATTCGTCACGGCCATCTTAAAAGGATGCAAAGAACACGGCCTTCATACGGCAGTGGACACGTCCGGATACCTCGGCAAAATGGTCAAGCCCGAATTGCTGGACGTAACGGATTTATTTTTGTTGGACATAAAATCCTTCGATCCGGCAACGCATGAAAAGGTCACCAGTAAAAAGCTGCAACCGACCTTGGAGTTTGCACGCTTGCTTGCTGAAAAAGGCAAGCCCATGTGGGTACGCTGCGTAATCGTCCCCGGCCTGACGGACGACCTAGAGGTTCTAACGCGGCTTGCCGATTTCCTTAAAGAACTGGGTAACGTCGAGCGAGTAGAAATCCTGCCCTTCCATAAAATGGGCGAAACCAAATGGAAAGCGCTCGGCCTACCCTACACGCTCTCAGACGTTCAGCCTCCATCCCCGGATCTCATCAAACAAATCCATAAGATTTTTCAAGCGCAAGGTTTAAGCGTCGTTTAAAGATTGGATTACCAATGAAAAAGAAAGCCCATGCCCCAAACCCCGGCCCTTTTCTTCTGACGCCGGACGTAGCGACCGTTTTAAAAACAGGAATCATACAAACCGGCCAACGTAGAAACGCGATGGGCGATACGATTTTATTTTTTCGTTTTGGCGGTGAGATATCTAATCCCAACGTAATGAATAAATTGCAAATTCTTGAATCCCATCCAACACCTTATGCTGGTTACAAGGGGACGCCAAATGCGATTACGCAACACAGAAAGGACGGCATTTTTCGACCGGTCAGCCAAACAGGTATTGAAATCTGCCTCCCCAAAGGCAGCCCTACAAATTCCGTCGATCTACTGTCAATTGTCGTCAAACTGCCAGAGGATGATAATAAAGCCGTACGCATACCGCTTTGCGCGCGCGCAGGAAGGCTTGGTCAGGGGCCGATCAGCGTCTCGGCAATAAGCGTTTTACAAAATGAAGATGGAAGTTTCGCCATAACGCCAATTCTGCAAAGACGGCATGAGGAGATCGAGTTCACCCATTTATATGGATTGCTTTATCATCGCGACGGAAAACTGGAACCCATTAAATGCGACCTAACGTCGAAAAACGACATAAACGCCGCCTCTGCACAGGTAACCGTTCCAGTCGAGAGCGACATCTGGCACATTCAGCTTACACATGCAGCGACGAATATCGGCGAGTTCCCGCTTGGCACGCTTCTAACGCGCGTTCCCTATAAAAAATACGGAACGCCCTTCGTTATGAAACAAGTCGCCACTTCTACGCCTTAACAAAAAAGCGCATCAGCCTTCAAAGATTTTTGAGGGATCAAACCTTGCGGAAAATCAAGCTGGCGTTGGTGCCACCGAACCCGAAAGAGTTCGACAAAACCGTTGTCAGGGCCTTTTCCTTGGCCTTAAGCGGAACCAAGTCAATGCCTTTGCATTCGTCAGAAACGTCTTCAAGGTTTAAGGTCGGCGGAATAATGCCGGTCTGCATGGCCTTCAAGCAGTAAATGGACTCAACAGCCCCTGCAGCACCAAGCAAATGACCGGTCGCTGATTTGGTTGAAGACATCATAACATTAGCGACGGATTCACCAACCAAGCGCTTGACAGCCTTGACTTCGATTTCGTCACCGAGTTGTGTAGAGGTGCCGTGCGCATTGACATAATCAATCTCATCCGGAGAAATCCCCGCACGCGCGATCGCCGCCTTCATGGCGCGATAGCCGCCATTGCCGTCTTCAGCCGGAGCCGACATATGATAGGCGTCGCCCGAAAGACCATAGCCGATCACCTCGCCGTAAATTTTCGCGCCGCGACGTTTGGCATGTTCATATTCTTCCAAAACCAGAACGCCTGCGCCCTCGCCCATGACAAACCCGTCGCGTCCCTTATCAAAAGGCCGCGAGGCCTTTTCAGGCGTCTCATTATAAGAGGTGGACAAAGCCCGCATCGCACAGAACCCAGCCATACCGACACGGCAAACCGCGGCTTCCGCCCCACCGGCGACCATAAGATCGGCTTCGCCGGTCATGATAAATCGGGCGGCATCGCCGATCGCGTGTGATCCTGTGGCGCACGCCGTCACGACCGAATGGTTTGGTCCGCGAAGGCCATACTTAATCGAAACCTGCCCCGAAGCCAAATTAATCAGGCTGCGTGGAATAAAGAACGGCGAAACCCGACGCGCACCTTTTTCATGCAAAACGACGGAAGTTTCGTAAATTTCGTTCAACCCACCGATTCCCGATCCGATCAGTACACCGGCGCGGTCTGCCTCTTCCTCTGTTTCGGGCTTATAACCGGAATCTGCCATCGCTTCAGTCGCCGCAGCCATCGCATAATGGATAAAAATATCCATTTTCTTTTGGTCTTTGGGTTCGATATAGCGATCGCACTTAAACTGGCCCGCCTCTTCGCCGCGAGGGACCTGCCCTGCGACCTGACTGGACAGGTCATCAACCTTAAAGCTGGAGATACGTCCGATCCCCGTCTGACCAGAGGTCAGACGCGACCAATTTACATCCACGCCGACGCCGAGAGGCGAAAGCATGCCAATACCAGTTATGACTACACGTCTCATTGATGATCTGTCCATAATGGGGGCAGAGGAAGGAAAGCTGCCTTAGGCAGCTTGCTTCGAGGTAATGAAATCGACCGCATCCTTGACGGTGACGATCTTTTCAGCAGCGTCATCAGGAATTTCGACGCTGAATTCTTCTTCAAAAGCCATGACAAGCTCGACGGTGTCCAAGCTGTCGGCGCCAAGATCATCGATGAAGCTGGCATTGTCCGTGACTTTAGCAGCATCGACTCCGAGATGTTCGATGACAATCTTCTTCACGCGTTCTGCGATATCGCTCATGATCTTCTAAACCTTTTGTTGTTGACTGATAGAACCGAGGTAAGAGTTTATCAAAGAAGCCAAAGGACGCAAGGCATCCGGCAGGCCAGACTCATCCTTACTGCGGAGGCTCTTT
>JBFWLD010000062.1:0-9905 GCA_050252315.1 Bdellovibrionales bacterium | reverse complement strand
AAAAAACTTCATCTCAGGCCCCCTCTCGATTTAACCCTCTTTCAAAATCTCCTTCTTATTTCATTTGACTATAATTGTTTTCATCCAAATAATTTCTTATATTACCTAAACAGAATAATCGTTTTTTTAACTTTGATTAATCCTATTTAGGAAAACCGGCATGTCATCAGCTTCTCCTCAAAATGAAAATTTCGGCATTTTCGAAAACAAAAAAGCAGCAATACACTGTTTGGTGCCTATAGTAAGTTTTCCACTCCTGCTCGTAGCGAAATGGGGCCTAATCGCAGTAAAATACGGTGTGTCCATGGCAGCAGCAGCCTATTTAAACAACACAGTCACAATGGCCTGCAAAACCAGCCCCATAGGTGCGGAAGCAACGGCCTGTGCCATAGAAACACTTAATCAAAAGGAGTATTCTTGCCTCACGCGTCTTGCCTTTGGCAAGAGCCCTCACCCCACCATAAAGTCGGATGGATCCGAACAAACGGTTTGGCTCAAAACTGTGTGCACCCCAGGCAGAGGCCTAACATTTAGCGAACAAAACACCTCACCAACCCCTTAAAGCTAAAAAAGTGCATCGGCTTAGGCACGTTAACACACGACCTTTTCTGCCATGAAAAGGCATTCTCTCTTCTTGCCCCATCTGTACGGAGCTTCTTATGGATGGGGATGAACACCCTGCTGAGCGGTCATAGAGCGAGGGCCGCCGATTGGGCGTTCTTCCATTACTTTGGTTTCAGGGACCGTAGGATCCATTTTCTCAGGCATCTTGAGAACCTGATAAAAGGGAGAACGGATGCGGCGGAATAAAGAACGAAGCATAAGATCACACTCCTTTCTTACTTTTTACTTTAGAATTATTCTATCACGATTCCAGCGCCTTGACAACATCCTCGCACATTTTCTTGGCGTCGCCGAACAGCATCATCGTATTCGGACGGAAGAAAAGCTCATTCTCCACCCCAGCATATCCCGCCGCCATCGAGCGCTTGATGAACAGAACCGTCTTGGCCTTTTCAACATCCAAAATCGGCATGCCATAGATAGGGGACTGAGGGTCCGTCTTAGCCGCAGGATTGGTCACATCATTCGCGCCGATCACAAAAGCGACATCCGTCATACCGAAATCACGATTAATTTCCTCAAGCTCCAAAACTTCATCATACGGAACATTCGCCTCGGCCAACAGCACATTCATATGGCCCGGCATACGCCCGGCAACCGGATGAATGGCATAGCGAACCTTCACGCCGTTGGCCTTGAGCTGATCCGCCATTTCGCGCAAAGCATGCTGGGCTTGAGCCACCGCCATCCCGTAACCGGGAACAATCACGACGCTGGAGGCATTCTTCATGATAAAGGCCGCATCTTCCGCCGATCCCGCTTTAACCGGACGATCCCCCGCCGCAGCGCCGCCCGCAGACCCCGCCGAAGCCTCTGCGCCGAACCCGCCGAGAATGACGTTGAAAATCGAACGGTTCATGCCTTTGCACATAATGTAGCTGAGGATCGCGCCCGAAGCGCCGACCAAAGCGCCGGTAATAATCAAAAGCGGATTTTCGAGCGTAAAGCCGGTGGCAGCCGCCGCCCATCCGGAATAGCTGTTCAGCATGGAAATCACGACCGGCATGTCAGCCCCGCCGATCGGCAAAATCAGCAAGAAGCCCAGCAGCATGGTAAGACCGACGATCGCCCAAAAGACAAGCGGCGCTTGGGTCATCACCAGCATGACGACTAAAAACAGCGCAATCAACCCTAAGGCCAAATTTAATGCATGCTGATTTTTGAAAACCAATGGCTTGCCGCCGATCAATCCCTGCAACTTGGCAAAAGCGATCAACGATCCCGTAAAGGTAATCGCGCCGATCGCAACGCCCAAACCAATCTCGACAAGGCTGGAAGCAAAAATATGGCCACCTTCGGCAATATGAAAAGCTTCCGGCTCAAAGAACGCCGCCGCCGCGACTAAAACAGCCGCCAAACCGACCAAAGAGTGAAACGCCGCCACCAGTTGAGGCAGCGCGGTCATCTGAATCTTTTTGGCGACAATCGCGCCGATCACGCCACCGATGGCAATCGCACTAACGATCGGGAGAAAGGAAACAACGGCAGGCAGGCACAGGGTCGTCCCAATAGCAATAGCCATCCCGATCATGCCGAACCGGTTTCCCTGTTGGGCGGTTTCCGGAGAAGAAAGCCCGCGCAATGCCAGAATAAACAAAACGCCGGAAACGAGGTAAGCAACAGAGATCAATGAGCCAATCATAGGATTACTTCGCTTTCTTTTTGTACATATGCAACATACGTTGCGTCACGATAAACCCGCCGAAAATATTGATGGAAGCCAGCACAACCGCGCCCAACCCCATCCATGAGGAAAAAGTAAGCTCCTCCAACCCCGCCGCCATCAACGCGCCGACAATAATAACGGAAGAAACCGCATTGGTAACCGCCATCAAAGGGGAATGAAGCGCGGGCGTAACGCGCCACACGACATAATAGCCGACAAAACAAGCCAAAATAAAAACGGTAAGACCGGTTATAAAAAAGCCATGCGTGCCGACAGCGCCGGAAGAAGCGGAAGCAAGCGCGACATCCTGAACTTTCTGAGCCAAACTCGCAGCCTGCTCGGACAAAGCCATCTGTTCCTGCGCAAGATTTTGCAGTCCATTTGTTAATTCTACCGCATCCATAGTCGTTCCTCTCCAATTCCTCACAATGAAGCGAGATTATTTTTCCCTTTTATCCTTCGGTGCCGGGGACTTGGCGTCACCCGCGCCGTCGGCGCCACGAATAACCTTCAAGACTTGTTCTTGCGGAGCCGCCCCATTCATAACCGGCATCAAATCTTCTTCTGGCTTTGGAGCCGCCGCCTCCTTCGCAACAGGCTCAGCCCCGCTAACAGCAGGAGAAGAAGGCTCAACGGCTACGCCCACAGGCGGCGGCGTTTGAGGTTGTCTTTCAAGCACGACTTCCGGCTGCCCCATCGTTTTCAAAGCCGTCGCCCCATTGATTTGTAAAACCGGGGGCCTTTTTAAAAGGGTCAATTCGCTATTCAGTTGATTATGACGTTCCTGCAAAACCTCAAGCTTGACGGAAAGCAAGTTGGTCGTGTCGTGAAGTTCAACAATATAGCCAGCGAACACGATAAACAAAATCGCGCAACAAACAACGGAAATGGCCAAACTTGTAATCCATTGAGCAACGATCTGTGCTTGCAATGAATTTGTATTTTTTGCTTCGTTACTCATTGTCAACTCCCTTTACGACAGCCCTGCCATCAAACTTTTTGAAACTGAGGATGCACAACAGCGCCGTCGCACGTTAACGTCACGGCCTTAACAATTTCGTCTTCCCGGTTGATGTCGAGTCCCGAACCGTCTTTCGAAGAAAGCAACTCGACAAAATGAAAAACATTCTTGGCATAAAGGGCCGAAGCATCGACGGCAATACGGCTCGGCATATTGCGATAACCGACGATACGAATGCCCTTATAGTCAATGACTTTACCAGCCTCGCTCATCTCGCAATTCCCGCCCTGCTCGACGGCAAGATCAACGATAACGGAACCGGGCTTCATCGTGTCCAGCATTTCACGCGAGACAAGACGCGGCGCAGCGCGACCGGGGATCAGCGCCGTGCAAATCACGATGTCCTGTTTCTTGATGGTATCGGCGATCAGCGCGGCTTGTTGACGTTTATAGTCATCGCTCATTTCCTTGGCATAACCGCCGGATGTCTCGGCCTGACGGCTTTCGTCATTCTCAACCATGACAAAGGAAGCGCCGAGGCTTTGCACCTGTTCCTTGGCCGCAGGACGAACGTCCGTCGCGGAAACGATCGCGCCCAACCGCCTTGCCGTAGCAATAGCCTGCAACCCGGCGACTCCAGCGCCCATAATAAAAACGCGGGCAGGAGGAACCGTCCCAGCCGCCGTCATCATCATGGGCATGGCGCGACCGAATTGCTCAGCCGCATCCAAAACAGCTTTATAGCCGACCAGATTGGATTGACTGGATAAAACGTCCATGGCCTGCGCCCGCGTGATACGGGGCACCAACTCCATGGACATGGCCGTCACGCCGCTGGCCGCATAAACGGCAATATCTTCGCGAGCGGCATACGGATTGAGCATCCCGATCAAAAGACAACCGGGAGGCAGCAAGCCGACCTCATCGACGCCTTCCGAAAGCATATAAGGGCGCTGAACCTTAAGAACAATCTGCGCCCCGGCCAAAGTCTCCTCAGGCGTAGCGGCAATCAGCGCCCCAGCAGCCTGATACATTTCATCGGTAAAGGAAGCCTCAACGCCACAGCCGGTTTCGACCGTAACGTCATAGCCCAACCCCTTATATTTCTTGACGGTTTCAGGGGTCGCCGCAACACGCTTCTCATAATTTCGACGTTCTTTAAGGACAGCAATTTTCATGAAAAAATCACACATTCACGAGGAGGGAATCATTAGTACAAATGAATCTGCCTTATTTCCCTTTTCCTGTGAAGAGGGTAATAACAATACATACGCCCACATGAAAAACAAAAACCTTTTTAAGAAAACAGGCTTTCTGCACCTGAACGATGCGCCAGTTTAGACTCAATCATCTTGTCGGCCCGCGCGATCTCGTTTTCAAGAGAAGCAATATAAGCGCGCAAATCGTCCACCGACATGGACTGCAAATCAACAGGAGTCAAAACAGGGCGGGGCAAATCCAAATCATCCGTATCCATGGCGCATTCCTCTACTCTACGATTACAAGCTATGCTACTCTTACCGGGAAGAAGAATCGTATCACATCCTCAAGCCTAGGATAAGCCCATGAAACCAGCCAACCGCGTCTTTTTGCTGCTCGCCGTGACGCTCTTGACGACCGCAGCCTGCACCTCGGTTGCCGAGTATCCCGATTCCCGGAGCGACCAAATCTACACGCATTCGTACAGCAATATCCGACAAACTAAAGCAAAAACGACCGCGGATACGATGCCGCTTTCCACAGGCCAGGATGACGATATCTGCGTTGGAGAATGGTGCCATTGCGGGATGTAATATCCATTTATTTCAATAAGGTACCACCTTTACAACTTTAGGCTGGCATCTTTCACGCATCCTGTTAAAATGGCCTCAAAGTGAGCGCCCCTTTCCAAGGACGAGGCTTGCCGCTTAATCGATCCAGAAAAAATAACCCTCTTTTTGGATCGTCCGAGGATTAGACGTCTTCGGATGGCGCGAAAGCTATGTCCGGGCGACCGTAAGAATTTTGAAGACAGAAGAAAGAAAAGGAGAACAGCATGCCGCTTCCCCTGATGCCCAAAGCAACCGCCGTATGGCTGGTTGAAAACACAGCCCTGACCTTTGAACAGATCGGCATCTTTTGCGGTCTGCATAAGCTGGAAGTCCAAGCCATCGCGGACGGCGAAGTCGCCGCCGGGATTATCGGACTGAACCCGCTGATGAACGGCCAGCTTACCCCCGAAGAAATCGCACGGTGTGAAAAAGACCCGCGTGCGCATCTCAAAATGGTGAAGTCGGACCTGCCGCTGCCCGCAGCGCGCACGAAAGGCCCGCGCTACACGCCCGTATCCAAACGTGCCGACAAGCCGGACGCGATCATTTACCTCGTCAAAACGCATCCGGAGCTTCTGGACGCGCAGATCGCCCGCCTCTTGGGAACCACCAAAGACACCATTGCCAAGGTTCGCGACAAAACGCACTGGAACGCCGTCAACATCAAACCGCGCAATCCTGTTCTTTTGGGCCTGTGCAAACAGATGGACCTCGACGCCGCGCTTAAAAAGGCGCAACGCCGCGTGGCCCGCGAAGCCAAAGCCGCAGGACTTGATCCGGCCAACCAAACCGAACAAATGACGGAATCGTCTTTCGATACGTTTGAAAACGACCAAGAGACATCGAACAACGATCCGTTCGTGACTTTTGGAACGGGCTCGGACGCCCAACAACCGGACATTGATCCCGAAGACATGAAGCGGGGTCTTTCCGGCGACGAATAAAGCCTTCTCCCCCGACCTGCAAAAACGGGTCGGGGGCTTTCTTTTATTTCGGATGCCATGAACAAAAATTCTTCCCCTTCGGCACGCCTACGCGTTGCCGTCCTTGTCAATCTCCCTCGTCATGAAATCTCGGGCGGCCATGTCCGGGGCTGGGAGTATCGCGCCAAGGCAGCCGCCAATTGCCCAGAGCTTCCGCTTGACCTGACCGTCTATTTTTCAGGGCAGGAAAAGACCGAAATCCTCGCGCCGCATGTGCGCCTTCGCCACCTGCCCCAACTTTTCAGCACGGCAAAACTGACCTTTCTGCCCTATGTTCCGGACAATACCGATCTCGCGCCCTATCACCCGGCGCTGGCCAAAGAACTGAAAAACTACGACGTGATCCATACGACGGACGCGTACTTCACTTTCACGCGCACAGCGGAAAAAGTTGCTGCCAAACATAATATCCCCATCGTCACCTCTTTTCACACGGACACGCCCTCTTACGCCCGAGTCTTTACCCGCAACACCGTTGAATCCATCTTCGGCAAAAACACATGGCTGACGCGCCTGCTTACCGACAAAATGAAACTGCCCGAAAAACAGGAACAAAAAATGCTGGCGAAATTGCGCTATCATTTGGCGCGCTGTTATCGGGGCCTCGTGGTCCGTCCCGAAGACGCCGCGATCGTCGATGATGTTTGCGGCAAAGGACATACGCTCTTTCTTAAAACAGTCTCCAACAAAACCCGCTTTAATCCGTCCAAGGCCGACCGAGACGGCATCGAGGCCGAGTACGGCATTCCCAAAGGCCGCTTATTGGCTTTGTTCGTCGGTCGCCTTGATGTCGGCAAAAACATCTACACCTTGATCGAAGCCATGGAACAATTGATCGCGCAAGGCGAGCCCATCCACCTGATTACCGCAGGCCTCGGCCCGGCCCAGCAAGATTTGATCGACCGTCTAGGCGACCACGTCACGGTCGCAGGCTTCGTCCAGCCAGACAATCTAGCCCGCATTATGGCGAGTTGCGACGTGTTTGCCTTCACCTCTGAAATTGAAATCCGCAGCTTTGTGTCGGTTGAAGCCTTGGCCTCGGGCCTGCCGGTCCTCGTCTCGGAGAAAGGCGGCATCGCAGAGCTGATCCCAGCCGGAGACGGGCTGCGCCCGGTCCCAACCGGAGCCGCCGCTTGGGCCGCAGCGCTCAAAGAACTGATCGACAATAAAGCGTTGCTCGACAAAATGCGCGAAGCCGCCCATCATTACACGGACACGCAGGTTGCGACATGGGAAGAAACCATCCGCGACGAGTTCCTCCCGACATGGCAAGCCGCCCACGAATCCCGTGCTTAAAAGGCCCCCAAATGTCTCTTCGCTTTAATATCGCCCTACGCCCCGAAAATTCCCGTTTGAGCGACACGCTCGCCCAAATAGCCCAACACTTTGAAAAGCACCAAAACGGCTATCTGCTGGGACCTCAGGCCTTCGTGCACGCAACGCTTGGCCAGTTCTGCGCCGAAAGCGAAGCCAAAGCTCTGACTATTTTCAACGCCTTTGAAAACAAAAGCCCGCTTTCCCTTACGATCGAAAATTTCTACATCGAAAACGGAGCCGACGAACATCAGGGCTTCTGGTGGGCGGCTTTTCGCGTCCGTAAAACGCCGCAACTCCTCAAGCTGCAAGCCGATCTGGTCCGCCATCTCGCTCTTTATACGCAAGCCATCTTAACGCCGATCGAAACCTACGCTCCGCATTTCACGCTCGCGCGGCTGGAAAGCCTTCCCGATCCAAGGCCCGACCTCACAACAGCCCTGCCCGACGATCTGAGCACGTCACTTGCCGCCCAGCCCTCGGCCTCTCCACCGAAACCGGCATGTTTGTCCGAGAAATCTCAGCCTGACCCGCGGCCTACATTCTACGGAGCAGGCTCAACCCTTGTTACAGACACGGGAACCCCAACGGCCTGCGACAAATCAGCCGCAAAAGGCTGATTGGTCAAGACAGGCATATAGCTACAAGAAACCGTTCCCTTTCGAGGATCAACAACGCCGTCTAACCCAACGCAGACCCTAACCAGTTTAGCCGACGAAGGCGTACATTGCCCAACAAACTCGGCCAATGCCTTAAGAAACCCCTCATAAGAACCGCGAGCCTCGTGCCGAGCCATCATTTTTGCTTTGCTCAATATGGCATTCTGTGGGTTTAAGGCACGCCCCGATATGGAGGAAGGCATAACAGAAATCTGGATAGTCGCTCTAGTCTTTTGAGTCTCTCTCATCTTAATCCACTTGGTTCCGGCAGCATCGGAACCTTTAATAATGCGCGTTATTCTATTCTTCGCGCCTAGAGCCTTTTCCGAAAACGTTGTCGCGCTTTCTAATGCCGGAAAAGGCTCTAACTCTTTGCTGCCGAGCAGATTCACGCGTTTAGGTCGTCGTCTAAGCACGCCAACCTAATCACGATCTGCTCTATTGCTGCCGAGCAGATTCACGCGCTTAGTTTGTCGTCTATGGACGCCAACCTAATCACGATCTGCTCTAAACATGGCCTTACGCCATCAACTTTGGGGCATTATGGGGGCAAAAAGACGAAATTTGCAGCCGACGAACGCCGGAGCCTTTTACTTCTTGGCAGGAACGGCAGCGACAGGAAACCTAACCCGCATCGCATAGCGCCGGAAAAACACGATACCGACAACCGTGATCTGGAGCACAAACCCAGCGCCGGGGTAAAACGCCGTGGTCCATGTCAAAGGCTGCGTTGCCAACAACCGCGCTAAAGAAATAATCGCAAAGAAAAAAAACATCTCGCCATTTTCTTCAAACGGCCTGTGCCAAGCTTTTCGAAGCGTCGGAATATCGCCCAGCGCCGCAATGGTCGAAGCGCAGACAGCGGCGGCAAAAGGCTCTTTGGTCACGATCCACAAAGGAATAGCGGCCAACGCTCCCCCCAGAGCCCACCAATCCGAGCGCGTGACATAGCGCGTCCCCTGCTTCAAGCTGGAAAAAACGATAATAAGATTAAAGATCGCGGTTACCGTCAGCAAAAGGCCAATCAGCGCCGCACCTTCATAAAAGCTGACCGCCGCAGCAATCCCCGCCGTAAAAGAACAAACAACCCACGAAAAAACATGCGGACGCGTCCGCCCGGCCCACACGGAGCGGATATAACGGCTCGAGGCATAGAGATCGCAAAGAAAAGCGATCAGGGCGAAGAAAACGTAATTCGTCATGTAAATATTTCGTTAAATAAAATGACAAAAAAGATAACGATCTTCTTTTATAAACCAAAACAGTTACAATGACGTAAATCTAAATATTATTTAATAAATTTTCTTTGGGGAGAGCCGATAAACGGCGGTGTTTGGTGGACCTGATCGGGATCGAACCGCTGCTCGCTTTAGCGAGCAACCTATATTTTGTCGGTTCGCGCGATAAACGACGGTGTTTGGTGGACCTGATCGGGATCGAACCGCTGCTCGCTTTAGCGAGCAACCTATATTTTGTCGGTTCGCGCGATAAACGGCGGTGTTTGGTGGACCTGATCGGGATCGAACCGACGACCTCATCATTGCGAACGATGCGCTCTCCCAGCTGAGCTACAGGCCCCTATATCTCCGGATGTATCCGGCAAACGGATGGGCCATCTTTATGATCGGACAGACGCTTTCTGTCAAGCACCGCTTGCCACTATCGCCAGAAAAGCTTACCTTGAGAAAAAATCACGAGTAAAGGGGCACACATGGCGATTCTAACCTCCCTGCTTTTCGCCTTCATGGTGATTATTAACCTTGTTTTAGACCTGTATCTGTGGATCGTCGTTGCCGGAGCGATCCTAAGCTGGCTGGTAGCCTTTGATGTCGTCAACATGCGCAACCGATTTGTAAGCATGGTGGGGGATTTTTGCTATCGGTTGAC
>JBFWLD010000061.1:0-9927 GCA_050252315.1 Bdellovibrionales bacterium | reverse complement strand
CATACGACGCCAATATATACGCCAGCATCCTTACAAACATTCGTCCGCTCTCCGCGACCGCGCCCACTTCCGTCCCGACGTTCGGATTAAACAGCTTCCCTAATAAAGAGCGCTCTTTCTTCTCTGACTTCTTTTCTCTTTCCTCTGGGCTCATTCTCGCGCTCTCCGTCTGCGGGCTCTTTCCCCTACTTTACTTTTTACCCCTCTTTCAGTTAAAGAGTTTTTAATTAATTTCAACCCGTTAGTACCTAGAAGGACATGATCTAAACAAAAAAAGCGCACAAGAAGCCTTGTGCGCTTTTTTTCTTAGGGTTAATAATTACTGAACCCCAATAACCTGATAGTAAAAATATCCGGTTGTTGTGCCATTATCGTTATAGACGCACCCGACAGGCTTTCCTTCAAAAGAGGCTGGCCATGAGGAAGAATTGTCGATAGCCGACGTTTCGTCTCCAGAAAAATCGCCCAAACTGGCATGTTCGGTCTTAGCCGTTCCCGTATCTAAGGCAATTGTTTTCTTATTAATCTCGTCACAAACCCCCTCAGAAACCTTAATAACGGCTACACGTTGTCCGGAGCTGGTGCCGATGCCTGGAATAACAATCAACGGATACATCCACTCATCTGTGGAAGGTGTTTCACCCATGGTTCGTGACGGAGCCGTAATGCCGCCACCGTTCGGCGAAAACAAATCAGAGTCACCATCTGTCTTTGTTTCATCAATAACAACATTATCAAATTCAATGCCATTACCGATAATACGATCAAACCCCAGTTTTAAATTCTGCCCTATGTCGATTAAAGCCGTGGCTTTGGCCCGATTACTTTCCCCGGTCGTGCCGGTTGTAAAGGAACCGCTTCCGGCAGCAATAGCCGACGCCAAAATACCAAGGACGGCGATGATGAAAAGGATAGGCCCAATGGCAATACCGGCGTTTAAGGAGAGCCTTTGCTCATAATGCTTCAACTCAACAGACATAGTCACTCCCTTTGACATACACATCCCGGCCTTATCCCCGACAAACCGAAAACGACAAAACGTTCAGCCGACAAGCGTTTTCTCGATTCGGTAAAGATAACACAGGTAACGCTCATGGATAGAACAAAAACCTAAAAGAAAAGTCAACAAGGTAAACATCCCCGGCTAGTCAATTCGCACGCTGGGTGAAGAGAAGGTAATTTTCTTTGCGATTAGAACGGCTTTCATCGGAACCGCCGATCCACAGACGCCGCCAACGCAAAATTCCTTTATTTGCCAACGGTACTGGGGCGAAACCGTATCAATATAACTTAACACCGTCAGCCAAGTACGAAATTGAGCCCCCTGCTGGGCTGTAATCGTTACGGTTCTGTCATTTCCTAACGAAAAGCCTATATCCGGAAATCGTTTAATCAGCCGATCAACAATAGGTTTGAGTTCGGAGGATGAAGGCGGACGCATAATCATCTTCGGCAAACTCGGCTCCGCCGCCGCCGCTTCCAGCGCCTCTCGCTTGGCCGTAACCGACAGATTGATCGTATAAAGCGCAAACAGCATAATCAGAATCGCGCCGCCCCAGCATGAAGAAACGATGACGATCGTTCCCTTATCGAAGGTTTGGATGGCTCTGTTCACGATACGCGGGGCAAAGGATCGTCTTAAAAAGGCTAGATCTACCGCCATGATTTACCTCCGCTTCCTTCTGCCGACCTCGATCGCGTCAACCGTGTTGCCAACGACCACGCCATACTCATTGTTATCCAACGTCTTTCCGCCCAACGCATTGATCCGGTCGGACGTCACGTTCACAGGCACAACCGCTCTCCATTTGGGTTTATCTTTGTCGATTTGATAGACTTCCAAATATCCGTTCAAGGCCAATAACCCGTCATTTACATCGGCAAACTTGGCTAACTGTTCCCGCATGGGGCTGGCGCGCTGTTCTTGAACGGATTTCAAAAGCGCGAGGGATTTCCGCTCGGACCGCTCCTGAATCGTACGGAGATCGACATGGGCACTGACCGTCGCCATCGCAGCGACGAACCAGATAACAATGCCAATCACGGCGAACCCGATCGCACTTAAAACCGCTCCGGCAGCAAGAATGCGGCGGGCCCGCTCTTCAAACAGAGACAACGAATACCATGGCACAGGCGTCAATTCCGCGATCCGATCCGGGACCAGTTCAACAATTGGCGCGGCATCCATCTCCCGCGACATACGTTCGGCCTTGGCACGGACAACGGAAGACGTTCCCCGATGAATCTGCAACCCATCGGGCAAAACGGTCATCATGGTAGCCGCTTCGTCACTAAAATGGGTATAAATTATCGGAGGATCGGCGGAGTCTTTCAGCCCCGGCAACAAGGACCCAAACGGACACCATGTGCTTGTATGGGAACTCATTTCGGAAGAACGGACAGCCAGATACCAGACTTTCTCGCCTTTCGCTTGCCATATCAAATGGATACGCTCCGTATCCGAGGCTTCTGCCGCCGCGTTCCAGACAATATCCTCTTCCTCGCCCAGAACCCTCGGGCAACAGCCTCCGATCAACTCGGCAGGAAAATAATAATCACTGACCCCACCGACCGCTCCGGCAAGCGCGCGCCCCAACGAGCTGTTCATATAGGAGCTATCCGCGTCCCGCTGGGCTTCGGGCGTCTCTCCAAGCTCGTTGGCCAAGGGATCGCCGGAGGTGCTGCCTCCCATGAAGAACCCTTTAACTTTACGAAGAAGGTCCTGATCCATTTATCCTCCACGCATATCGTTAAGGGTATTAAGAAAGCTCTGATTTTGCAACATGAGCAGATAGATCGTCGTCAAAATGGTTACGCCTGACAGAACAACTAACAAATACAAACCAAACTTCATGATCCTACGCTGATCCGCCTTGGCCATCAACCCACGTTCGTCCGCAATCGCATTATAAACATCGGCTAACTGATCAATTGACTGAATCGTCACTAACTGATCGCGCTCCGCCTTGGTCAACGGCCACTGCGCCATGGCTCGCGAGGGGTCGATGCCCGACATGATCTTGTTTTTACAATCCGTCCAATATTGCCGCGCCGAGGGTTCAACCGAACTTTCCATAATAATCTGAAGAGCTTCCGCCAACGGGACCTTTCCCTGCAACAGGCGAGTCATCAGCTTACAGGTGTCTTTCATACTGGAATTGCGGAGATAGGGAGACAAAATAGGAATCTTCATCATCATCCGGGAGGTATAATGGTCCCTTTTATGGCGGTTGCGCCAATAAGAATAAACGAAAAAGACAACCACGACGATGAGCAACGACGTCACAACCAACATGCTGCCGTTGACAATGGTAACAATCTTAATGCCTCGTTCGAATTTAGCGACGGCATCCGGGTCTGTGCTTTTGGTTCCTTGGGATTGCAAATAGGGAATAAACCCGAACTGGGTTCCCCAAATGGAGCCGATCACCGACACAATATCGAACGAAAGCCAACTGAGCGCGGCGACAATCGTTTTATACTGCGTTCCTTTTTGCTCCACATGCTCGATCGCATGCTGGATGACGCCTTTCAGATCCCCGGCCCTCTCCCCCGCCGTGATGATCGCCATCGTCGGCGCGTCCATTAATTTAAGCTCTTTGAGCGCTTCCGAAAACGAACCTCCGCCTTTTAACACGGTTCGTGTGGGCAAGAAAGCAAGGCGACGACGTGGGTCTTGTTCGCCTTCAATAATATTCAACAAGGCTGTTCCCGCCGACGCCGTCGCCGACTGAAAGCGAATCGCTCGCAATAACTGCATTTGCCAATCGCGCGTGCGTACGTCCATCCACTCGAACAACGGCGGATGTTGCTCATAAATTTCAATCGGCCATAGCCCTTTGGCACGGAGCTGACGCCGTACCGCGTGCGCATCGGGAAGATAATAATCTTCTTCGTTAATCAAAATGGCCCCGCCGATCGTCGGCTGCGCGTAACGGGCATGATAAAGTTTCATGACCGAACCTCGCTCATCGACCCCGCCCTTGCCGGGCGGCGGCTTCTTCGACCATCAGAGAGGCACCCATATTAGCGTCAATCGCATTACGTCGGATAAGATCGCGGATTGTTTCTCTTCTCGCTAGATAAATCGTTCCCGGCACATCCACAACCGACGAGGTAACATTCGATACCATCATTTCCGTTATGGCACGGCGGCTTGCTTGATCTTCCGGCGGGAACATCGCTTCAAGAACAAGAGTTCGGCCAAGAAAGCCTGTATGGTTACATAAATCGCATCCGGTCCGGCTTGCCAGCGCGACATTTTCATCCGGACGCAGGCCAATATCGGCACAGCGGGATTCATCCCCGAAAACGCGAATGGCCGTATCAACCTGATGGCACGCAGGGCAAACGGTTTTGACCAGACGTTGGGAAAGCGAGGCAATCAACGCATGCCCTAAAATATAAAGACCGCTGGTGCGGTAGGCGGAACTTAGAAAGCCGTCCATACGATCAAGGGTATGCAAGGCGTCCACGGCGTGGACCGTGGTGATCACCAAGTGTCCTGATTCCGTCGCACGCAACGCGGCCTCGACCGTGTCGCCATCACGCATTTCGCCGACGATAATCACATCCGGATCATGACGCATAAGGGCGCGAATAATATCGGCGATCGTATTGGCGGAATTATCCGTGACCGATGTTTGATCCACGAGCGGCATATCATATTCGACTGGCGCTTCGACCGAGTACACGGCGCGGGAGGAGCGGTCGATCTCCTGAATAATGCCGTAAAGCGTTGTCGATTTACCGGAACCCGTCGGTCCGCTGACAACGATCAATCCACCGTCTTTGGTCTGACCGTGAATGGCTTTGCGCAACCTTTGGGCAACAATCGGCGAATGCATAAAAAGTTCATCGAAGCTGCGCAGATTTTCTCGATCGAGCAAACGAAGCGTGAGCTTTTCACCAGAAGGCGCAACCGGCAAGGCAGCCACACGAACGTCGATCATACGGCCCTGCCATTCAAAGCCCAAACGTCCGTCTTGAGGATGCTGCCTGTCTGCGGCGTCCATTCGCGAGTCCGTTTTAATACGAGTCACAAGCGGCGCCATGACTCGATGCGGGATCAAATGCTTGTAAACAAGATCACCGTCAACGCGATACCGAATCCAACACCGCGCATCGTCTTCCTGTAGGGAAAGATGAATATCCGACGTACGGCTTTGCAGGGCTTCGGCCAAGATGTCGTTCAGCGCTTGCTCGATCAGGGTTGCATCGTCCGGGTCGCGAGCCAACGCGGCAAAGATACGCAACAGACGTTCGCCCGCGACCTCGCTTTGCTCGCGCATCAGACGCGCCAAATCCGCACGGTCCCACGGTTCGACCTCAATCTTAACAACTTCACGATTGGCACGTTGCAGCGCATTGGTAATACGCAACAGATCTGAATCATCGACGCGATCACCGACGGCCAAACGCAATACGCCTTCCTTTAATTCCAAAAGGCACAGCCCCATCGCCGTTTGGTTGGCAACGGAAACATACAAACGCAAAGCCTGCATGGTCAGGTCTTCACGCGCGCCGCCTCTTGCCTTCAAACGGTTGACTTCTTCCGAAACAAACCCGTTACGATGCAGAATTTCGTCGATGGTCAGATAACGGCCCGTCGCACGGCGCATCGTTTGCTCGGCCAGCGCAAGTTCATAATGGCGGGTCTGGACCCGCTTACTGATGTCAGGCGAAGATTCGGCGGATGTTTGAGAGATGGTTTCTGTCATCGTTTGCCGCTCGACGTATTGACCGCAGGTAAAGGAACGGCATCGCTTACATTGTCTTTAGACGATTTCTTCGACCTTTTTTTCGAGGAACTCTTCTTATCCGTTTCATCTGACTGATGCTGTTTTGCGGATTCCGCGGCTTTGTGCGTCAGCGCCGATACGGTTTCAAGCGTCAGATGGTGCTTTTTGCTTCCGGCAGATATTTCCGCATCCGTTGGCGAAATATAAACCAGCTTAACCGTTTGCTCGCCGACTTTTTCAATCGGATCGCCGACCGCGACAATGGCCGTGTCCCCATCCGGCTTATAAATGATAGCCCTATTCCCAACTGTTCCAATCAGATGATACATCGTCAAGTCGGCTTCCTCCGGCGGAAGGGGTTCGATTTTGGCAAGGTGTTCCGGCAAATCCATACCGGAAAGCGGCGGGATGTTTCCGGCGTTCAAAGCGGCATCCAATTCGCTGACGGAAGGCGGCGCAATCGACGTTTTACTTTTTCCTGTCATAAGGGGCGCACCCGAAGACGGTGATGGCGATGAAGAGGCTTTCGACGTTCCGTCTTTCTGTTCGATCTCTTTGGCCGTGCCGCGAATGGGAATAACGGCAAAGCCGAGACGGCCACTATGGCGAATAATCAAATCGGTTGAAATATTGCTGTTTTTGGTCGGCTCCCACACTAAGGTCACAGGGCAGGATTCTCCGGGGTTAAGGTCCATATCCGGTTCGCAGCCTTGATCCAAACGGGTTAGGCCATTATCTGCGGCAATAACTTCGATCGACAAAATGGAAATGATGTCGTTACTGTCATTAATCATAAGCGCCGAGCGGGCTGCTTTTCCCGTACCGACCACAACGTCGCCGAAATTGACCGGCTTGACGTCTTTCGTATTTAAGGACAGGCCCATATCTCGTTTATCGGTGGACGAGGCTGTTGTTCGACCCAACACCCGTGCGCGCGTGATCCGTCCGACCGCGTCATGCGTCATCAAAATTTCAGCCGTCCACGAACCGCTTCCGTTTGGAGTCACCTCTACCGTAATGGCGCAGCGGTTGCCCGCCGCGATCGTTTTCCCCTTGGAGCAATCGTCGGAAACAATATCGGCGCGGACGTTGCTGTCTCCATTCGCGGCAACGCTTTCAACATGCACCAGCGCACTCGTTCGGTTGACAAAGAAAAAAGTCGCACGCCGCCCGATGTTTGACGGCGTATCCCCGACATCGACATCGCTTTTCGGCTCGACGACCACGCTATCGGGAGAAGGACCGGTGCGTGAAACGCTTGCGCCTGGGTCCATAAAGGCTGCATCACGAGCCGCGACGGGCCCGGCAGCGCCTATCAGACCGAAAAACAGAAAAAAGGCAATTATCAGTCGGATCATGGGTTATCCTCATTGGCGCGTCCCGTTAAAGCAATCGGGGTCTGCAAAGCGTCATAGGCATGGCTGAACCCTCGTTGCAACAACGTTTTATCAACTGGCGCTGAATCCGTGCCCGGCGTTATCGGCGTATCCGACAGGGGCGTGGCGGACGATTTTTCCTCGACCATGAGTTCAGGTTTTGTCGCTATAAATCGGGTTTGCTGTACCTGTGAGGGAGCGGGAATCTTTATCGGTTTCGCGCCGTCTTTATCAATCATAACGGCATCCATAGGCGGCGGCTCGACCGGCACCGCTTTTCGCGCGGTTTGCTTGGGTTTCTCCGGTTCATCCGGAGCTTCGGCGAACAAAACAACCGAGGGCTTGACCAGAACGACGAGTTCGCTATTCCTCAATTCGTCATGATCGTATCCGGGGATATGTCCGCCGAAAAAGGGGATGCTCTCTCTATTATTCGTGTCGCGCGAGGTAACAAGGCCTGCCAGCACCAAATTGTCGCCGGGACGAACGCGCAGACTGGTTGTGACTTTTCTTTCCGATGTTTCCGGCAAGTCGATCGTGACGCCATTGTCCGTCGTCGTTTCATTCAAACTGACCACATCTTCAATGGACAATTCCATAACAGCCGAGATAATGCCGCTTTCGTAAACGCCGTTCATGGTAACCGTCATGCCCGTTTCAAGACTGTCCGTAGAAACCGTGCTGTTGGAGGTCGTGGTCGTCGAACCGGAAACGCTGCTGGTTCCGGAGCCGACTTCGGAGATATAACGTTGTTCGCCGCCCACACGGAACTCCGCCGACGAGCCGGAAACAAAGGTCAACTGAGGGTTACTGATCGTCTGGACCTGCCCTTGGGAAGACAGGAATTGCAACACAGCCGTCGCAGAAACCTTCCCTGCAAGCGTCGCGCCCAGACTGATCCCCGGGGAAGCAAGGCTTGAAAAGCCGGTCGTACCACTGATCAAACCGGTTTGCTTGATTCCGCCAAACTGGGGAAAGCTGAAATTGCTCCAGTTAATACCGGTGCCATGATCGGCATCCAGCGTGACTTCCCACACATAAAGCTGCATCACGACCAACGGCCTGCCATGCCGGAGTTGGTCCAGATATTGATGGACTTTTTCATAGCCATCCACATCGGTCGTGTAAATCAGATTGCCGCCTTGGGTGTCGATGTGAGCGTCCTCTCCCGCCAATTCGCCGATCGTATCGGCCATCGTATTCGTCGCAGCCCCCGTCGCGCTGGTTTTCGTCGGCACGGTTGGCAGGTCGATAATGAAAGATTCTTTATCCTTCAGTTCCAACAATCCGTTGCGATAAGAACAGAACACTTTCGCCGACGCGCAAATCTTTTCCACCACGCGCGACAAAGCGCCGCTTAGATTGGTCACGGTAACCAGACGATCATCAAACGAGCCTGCGCTCCACGACAAGGAAACATCCGTTCCTTCCAACACGGCCTGAAGCGCTGCCGTGACAGGAACCGCCTTTAAATTCGTGTTGGGGATAATGATGTTACTCGGTAAATCTTCCGTCCGCGTCATACGACGCTCCCGCAAACGCTGTCCAATTTCCAACGTTACAATCGGGGGGTCTTCGGCACCACGCACGGTTTCGTCTGCCTCCGGGACCTCGGCAACCGTCGGGTTTCGCCCGGTCGTCGATTTTGCGTACGGCACGTCAACTTCCGAACACCCAACTAGGCCGACGATCAGTACCCCTATCAGGATAAATCCAAAACGCATATCCCCTACCTTAACGGACTCCCGACAAAAGAATGGGCCGAACAAGGCCAACCCCTTCGGGTCCTTGAAAGAATCCAACATCCTGATTAACAGCAAGTTGAGTTGATAATTCGTTAACTTGTCTTAAGGAAATTTTCGTATAACTATCCCGTCTGCTCCGTCTGTCTAATGCTTAGGTGTACGTTATGTTTAGCCCTCCGAGATCGTCCCCTTTCTCACAAACCGGCCTTTCCCTTCTCGAAGCGGCGATTATTTTGGCCATCACCGGTCTTGTGCTGGGGGGTATTTGGACCGCCGCAACCAGTGTGACCTTTAATCGCCAGATTAACGCCACGGTCGGTGATATGATCCAAATAACCCAAAATATTCGCGTTCTTTATCGAAACCAAAGCCAATTTTCCGGAACGTCGGGCTTCACCACCGGAAACAATATCACCTCTAAGATGCTGGATATGAATGTCGTTCCAGACTCTCTTATAGATCCGAACTCCACCACCACCTTACGCACACCGTGGAAAACGCCGCTGGTCATCCAAGTTGGTTCAACCCTTCGGACTTTTGAAATAAATTTCCGGGCCACGCTTCCTACGGATGTCTGTCTGGCTTTGGTAAGTCGCTCCATCGGGCCCATGCGAGACAAGGGCCTTACGGGCATTACCGTCAACGGCACAACCTATTCAGGCAGTAATCTAAACGACTTAACCACATCGACCCTCGGCGGTAATTGTTCCAGCATTACGTTTGACCTTAAGCTCAAAGGATAAATTATGTCCGATCAACCTTTATCCTTTGTCACCGGCGCTACTGGTTTTGTTGGGGCTGCCGTCGCACGGCTGCTTCAGGAAAAAGGGCACAGGCTGCGTTTGCTTAGCCGCCCCAACAATGATCGCCGCAATCTGGCAGGGTTGGAATCCGCGCAAATCGTTGAGGGCGATTTGGGTACACCGGAAAGTTACGCCAGCGGACTGAATGGGTGCGATTTCCTTTTTCACGTCGCCGCCGATTATCGTATCTGGGTGCCCGACGAAGCCGCCATGCACCATATTAATGTCAACGGCACCGCCGCCCTTATGCGCGCCGCCCGGC